>JBBQSI010000269.1:0-5215 GCA_038213975.1 Chitinophagales bacterium | reverse complement strand
CAGCAAACCTCTCTATGGATAAAGAGACTTACAAAAAAAGCTCAGCGCCAACCATCAATCATTTTTACGAGAAACTACTTTTATTAAAAGATAAAATGAATACCGCGAAAGGGAAGCTGCTGGCTGAAGAACGCCATCAGTTCATGGAATCATTTCTGCAACAGTTTTATAAAGAATGGAATGGATAAATATTTCTGCAGTAATAGTCTTCGTGCCACCAATACTTTAAAACATCAAATTATGAAGAGCCGGATCTTAAAAGTTTTCATTGCTGCCTTCTTCGTCTTTGCTTTCAAGACTTCAGATGCTCAATCAATTACAGAACGGGAAATTGATTCGCTTGTAAAAACAGTACTTACAGCATTTGATGTACCCGGGATAGCCGTCTCCGTTATAAAGGATGGAAAAGTAGTCCTGGAGAAAGGATATGGCGTTCGTTCGCTGAATTCGAAATTGCCGGTAAATGAACATACTTTGTTCGGCATTGCTTCCAACAGCAAAGCTTTTACCACAGCAGCTTTGGGTATATTGGTTGACGAAGGAAAAGTAAGCTGGGACGATAAAGTCCGTGATCACATACCGGAATTTAAAATGTACAGCCCCTATGTCACTGAAGAATTCACTATAAGAGATATGCTTACGCATAGAAGCGGCCTTGGCCTTGGCGCCGGAGATCTCATGTTCTGGCCTGACAGCAGTTCTTTCACAACAGAAGATGTGATTCACAATCTTCGCTACCTGAAACAGGTATCCGGTTTCAGGACGAAGTATGACTATGATAACCTGATGTATATTTTGGCGGGAGAAGTGGTAAAGCGGGTGAGCGGACAGCCGTGGGAAGATTTTATAGAAGAACGAATCATTCGGCCACTCGGCATGACGGAGAGCGCTGCGTCGCTATCACGCGTGAAGGACAAATCAAACATCATAGATCCGCATGCACCTGTCGATGGAAAAGTGCAGGTGATTCGGCGGGACTGGAACAATATCGCAAATGCTGCCGGTGGTATTAACAGCAGTGTACATGATATGACCAGGTGGGTGATGATGCAGTTGAATGATGGCAGATATGGACCTGATCTTTCAAAACGAATTTTTAGCAGCGATGTGCACGACGAAATGTGGACACCCCAAACCATTATTACAAACAGGCCATCTCCTTATTACAATTCACATTTTTACAGCTATGGGCTGGGATGGTTTCTGAGTGATGTGGCAGGTTACAAACAGGCAACCCACACCGGTGGTTTGGCAGGCATCGTCACCGAGGTGACGTTGATTCCGGAAATCAATCTTGGTATAATTGTTTTTACCAATCAGCAGTCGGGTGCAGCTTTTCGTTCCATTACTAACTATATAAAGGATGCATACATTTGGAAGGAAAAGCGGGATTGGATAAAGGTGTACAAGAAATCGTCAGATGCAAATATTGCCACTGCAGAGAAGATTACCGGGGAAATTTGGAAAGACATAGAAGCCCAACAGGAAAAGGAAGGGAAAACAAACTTAGAAATTTTTACAGGTACTTATTCTGACGACTGGTTTGGAGATGTCGACATTACAATGAAGAATGGAAAGTTACGCTTCGTATCAAAACGTTCCTACCTCCTTACAGGTGACATGCTACCTTATAACGGAAATACTTTTGTCGTAAAATGGGATAACCGAAGTTTTGATGCCGATGCATTTGTGACATTTGCTTTTGATACTAACGGAAAGCCAAACACGATAAAGTTGAAGCCCATTTCACCGCTTACAGATTTTAGTTTTGATTTCGCGGATCTTTATTTTACACGAAAGAATGCGGGGAAAAATCAAAGAATTAGCCCATAATATTCGAGGTCAATAAATTTTCCATTCTTCAACTCACTTTCATGGGTGGTGCCTTCGTATTCGAATTCGCTGGCCAATAATGAGTTCTTACTGGAAATGTTTCCGGGCTCAATAGACGCTGAGAGCCGGTGCAGATTCAGGGAATGACGGGCGAACGCAATCACAAGCGGCAACACTTCCCGCACATATCCTTTCTTCCAGAATTCAGGCAGCAGCCAGTAGCCAATTTCTGCATTGCTGTGCTCCTTTGAAATATTGTAAACGCCACAGGCGCCAATCATTTTCATGGCTCCGTTCAAATTGATCGCCCACCAAACACCAGTATCATGTGTTCGCAGTTCATCATACCAGTCCATTTGCTGTTGTGTTTCCTCCGGTGTATTGAAAGACACGCCGTAATATTTAGTCACAGCCGGGTCAGACAATCCTTCGAATACTTTCATGCGGTCTGTTTGCCGGATTTCCCGCAAATAGCAGCGTTTGCTTTTCACGTTTGAACGGTTGAGCCTTCGTCTGTTAATAGTTTAGCAGCAATATCCTTCCACGTATCGACCCTTCGGTGCCGTCCCGCATCTGCCAACGAATTATGCGGCTGGGTAAATAAATATGTCTCGCCAGGAAAGTGATCAAGGTTTTTAAAATGATCGTCGATCATGATATCCGCTTTTATGATCTCTTTGGAACCGCAAAACACCATCTGTCTCCAGGTGATGAAGGGAAAGTGCTCCTGCAGCCAGGCTTGCTTTTCCGAAAGACTGAGCGGAAATTCAGTCGCCGCCGAAACGATGTAAAGTTTGTATCGCTCATTTAGCTTTTCTACAAATTCTTTACAACCTTTCATCAACGGAACATTCCTGAAAAATCCTTCCTTATTTACATGGCTCAAAATATTTGGAAAAGCCTCTCTCTCCGGAACCCCCGCAACATCTTCCATTGTTATAGGATCACCAGTTTCCTCTCCCTGGATCTTGATAAAAACGGAATAAACATCCGCCAGTACTCCGTCCATATCCAGCGCAAGCGTCTTCATTTATTATGATTATTTTTTTTAAATATTGATAAAATTATAGAAAATCTATTTTACAAATGATCACGGAAACGAAGTAAACGCAAGAGAAAACAATGCAGAAAAAATCAGGCAGTTGCCGGGAGATGATTTCTTATTTTATTGACGAGTTCGGAGATATCGAAGGGTTTACTGATAAAATCATCCGCACTGCAATAACTGAAAACTTCTTCCTTACTAGAGTGAGCAGAAAAAATAATTACCGGTATATGTTTAGTTCTGGGATTGCCCTTAAGGATGTTACATATATCCCGGCCATCGCGACCGGCAAGGAAAACATCAAGAAGAATGAGCGCTGGTTTGAAAGTTAGTGACTTTGGAATCACTTCTTCTGCATTGGGTGAGACCATTACATCAAAGCCATTCATTTTCAGGATGAGTTTTAAAATCTTGAGGATATCGGTGTCATCATCTATCACCAAAATTTTTGTCATATCACTATATTGTACAAGAATTCTACCAACAATAGTTTGGCCGGCAATTCCGGCTAATGACCAATAATTATCAGGGAAATGGGGACTTTTTTCTCGCATGTCTCGCAAAATCAGGGAAAAGCGTCAACCACTGAGAGATTATTTCCCGATTTTCATCCCGGCTGCATCGGCAACTACTTCCCCCGGCGAGGCAAGGAACCGTCTTTTTTTATCGAGAGCCCGGGAGCCAAGCAACAGGATGCACAAACTGGAACCGGCGCAAAAAGTCATAACTATCGCAAGAGGAATAGCAGTGCTGTTATGAAAGATGCTAACCAATGCCGAGGTGATTGCCCCGATTCCAAGCTGCACCGCCCCCATTAGAGCCGAAGCGCGGCCGGCATTTGCAACAAATGGTGAAATGGAAAGTGCGGAAGAATTAGGGAAAGCAAAACCCTGGCAACTGAGAAAAATAAAAATCAATGCAATGCTGGAGAAGAGCGTAGCGAGCCCGGTGAGAAAGCTCAGTAATAACAATACACCACTGGTGGCCTGGCAAAAAAGAGCGACTTTCAATATCTGGTGGCTGCTGTATTTGCCTAAAGCCAGCGTATTGAACTGGCTGGAGGTAATGAGACCTGCTGCAATGAAAGCGAATATCCATCCAAACTGCTGCGCTGACAGCCCGTAAATTTCCATGAATACATAGGGTGCTCCCGCGATATATGCATAGAGTCCCGACGAAGCAATTGCCCCCGCAAACGCATAGGTCATGAACTGTGGATGCATAAATATCTCCCAAAACCCTGAGATGATTTTTGCCGGACGCAGGGATAGCGTTCTATCACCTGGCCGCGTGGCCGGCATAGCAAATACCACGGCTAACAGCGTGAAGAATCCAATGGCGGCAAGTGCGATAAAAATAGACTGCCAACCAAAGGTGGCAGAGAAGAAACTTCCGCTCGTTGGGGCTATGATGGGTGATACGGCAATGACAAGCATCAACAATGAGAAGATCTTAGGAATCTCGTCAGGTTCAAAAAAATCCCTAACAATAGCACGGGCGGCCACCATACCTGCACAACCGCCGAACGCCTGCAGGAATCGGGTAGCGATTAGGGCATCAATAGTAGTACAAAAAGCGCAACCTATTGAAGCCAGGACATATAATCCCAGGCCGAAATATAACGGGTTTTTACGCCCGAATTTATCTAGCAGCGGACCATAGAATAACTGGCCGACGGAGATACCGATAAAAAAACTGGATAAGGAAAGGGAGACCTTTGACGTGGTAGTCTGCAGATCTTTTGCTATTGCAGTAAAGCCTGGCAAATACATATCAATTGAGAACGGGCCAAGCGCGCTTAGTGTACCGAGAATAAGCACAATGGTAAACTTTTTTCTTCCTTTCATGCCTTAGCAGATAAAACTACTGGATGCTAAACAGAATATAATTTCTTTACTTCCTAAAGTTTTATTATGGAAATGTATATCCAGCGTGATCCCGCGGGCGAATTTTCATGATTATACATTTTCATTTTCTCACGTCTCCCGTATTGTACTTGTCTTATGTTTGCAAAACTTCAACAGGGCCAAAGATGGATGTAAAAAAAATGACCAACCGGTTTTTCAACATCAGGCAAAATGCCGATTTTGATAAAACCAGGACTGAGATCATTGACAATATCACCATAAGAGGGTACAACTTTTGGATCCTGTTGTGCTCTACCATCCTTTCTTCAATCGGGCTGGATACCAATTCTGCGGCGGTTATTATAGGCGCGATGTTGATTTCCCCTTTGATGTCACCGATATTGGGGGTTGGCCTTTCCGTTGCAATTCATGACCGGCGTTTATTTGGCTATTCTTTCCGCCATCTTGCATATTCAGTAGTAATAAGTCT
>JBBQSI010000268.1:0-5275 GCA_038213975.1 Chitinophagales bacterium | reverse complement strand
TGCCATTGATGATGAAGATCTCGCCCGCGAGTTGCTGGAAGATTATATCTCAAAGATTAGTTTTCTTGAACTTGTCAGCGTGCATGATAATCCGCTGGACGCCCTGACGGTCGTGGAAGAAAAGAAAATCGACCTTGTATTTCTTGATATTCAAATGCCTGAGTTATCCGGGCTGCAGTTGATTGAAAGCATGATGCAAAAGCCAATGTTTATCCTGGTGACTGCCTACGAAAAGTACGCATTGGAAGGCTACAATCTAAGTGTGATCGATTATCTCGTAAAGCCCGTTCCCTTCGATAGGTTTTTAAAAGCTTGTAACAAGGCCTGGGAACTTCACCAGCTAAAAACAAAGCAGGCTATGGAAACAGGCGAGGGAGTAGCCGATCACTTTTTCGTGTACGTAGACTATAGCCACTTAAAAGTGATGTTTGATAATGTGTGCTATGCGGAAGGATTAAAAGATTACCTCAAAATCCATTTCAAGGACAAATCCCGTCCCATCGTAGCCCGGATGACAATGAAGACATTGGAAGACCAACTCCCATCCTCACAATTCCTGCGCATTCAAAAGTCATTCATAGTCTCAAAGGATGCCATTACCTCGGTAAAAAAGCAGAGCATTTTCCTCGGGGAAATAGAATTGCCGGTAGGAGAAAGCTACAAAGAAGATGTAATGCAATTGCTTGGCAAGACGGGCAGTTAACCGCCAATCCTCGTATTCGACTTTTCGTCGCGTGATTCCATCATTTCGTCTCAAACTGGCCATTTTGGTATTTGCCGGAGTTTACATTTGCTATCGAATTACTAAATACAAATCAATGAAACGACTTTTAATCGCATGCTTTTTGTTAACTGCCGGTATTACTTCACAAGCGCAGGCCCCACAGGGTGGTGCCCCCGGAAGAAGTATGCAGACTCCTCCCTCTATTGGACATTTATTTGGAAAAATCATTGACAGCAGCGGCAAGGCTGTTAGCAATGCGTCCGTGATACTACTGCAAAGCCAGTTTGATAGCGCCAGCAGGCAAGCGAAAGATGTGCTATTGAAATCTGCTATTTCCCAATCGAACGGCGAGTTTAGTTTTTCCGGGCTACCGGTGATGGGTACGCTGAAGCTGCAGGTTACTGCGGTTGGCTTCTCTATTCTCGAGCAAACTGCCGTATTTCAAAAAGGGGGCTTTGACAAGGATCTGGGGAACCTGGAAATGAAATCCGATTCCAAAGTGTTGGAGAGCGTATACATTGCTGCGCCTCTATCATCCATGAAACTGGATATCGATAAAAAGGTATTCAACGTGGAAAAGAACGTCGTGAGCGCCGGCGGAACGGCAGTGGATGTGATGCGCAACGTACCTTCTGTGCAGGTTGATATCGATGGCAATGTGAAGCTAAGAAATGCTTCACCGCAACTTTATATCGACGGACGTCCAACGACGCTTTCTTTAGACCAGATTCCTGCAGACGCCATACAGAGCGTGGAGGTGATCACCAATCCTTCAGCGAAATATGATGCTTCCGGTGGAAATGCCGGTATCCTGAACATCGTGTTGAAGAAAAACAAGCAGTTTGGATACAATGGCAACTTAATGGCCGGTGTTGACTCCCGTGGAGGCTGGAACGGTGGCGGCAACTTTAATATCCGCCAGGATAAGTTTAATTTTTCTGTGGCTGTGATGAGCAACAATCGCCAGGGACTGAATACGGGAACCACTGACCGTTTGAATCTTGGTGATACCATGGTCCACGTTTTCCAGGATAATACGAATAAGCAGGGCGGTGGTTTCCAGTTTGGCAAAGTAGGCCTCGACTATTATATCTCCAACCGGTCAACCATTTCTGTGGGTGCCATAAAAGTGCATGGCCAGTTTAATCCGAATGAAACTATTGATATCACCACCGACAGCCTATTCTCCAATGGTTCTAAAACATCTTACTTCAGTAATAGGATAAGCAGCGGGACCCGGCAGTTCAATGCCCACGGCTTTACCGGGGGATATGTTTACAATTTTGCCAAGCAGGGAAAACAGCTGACGGCCGATGCCAACTTGTTCCAGGGAAAGTTTGAAAATAATTCATTGTACACAACGAATTATTTCACGGGAAATACCATCAACCGTACGCAATATCAAAAGATAATCGGCGACGGCGACAACAGGTTTTTGACATTGCAAACTGACTTTACTGATCCCCTCACGGCCAATTCCACATTTGAAGCAGGTGCCAGGGTGCAGCTACGGAAGCTGGGCAACCTTACTGAAAATTATGCTGGCTCTTCTCAAGCCAATTTGTCGAAAGTGCCCGGTACTACCAATGATTACAAGAACACGGATAATGTGTACGCCGGATACCTAAACTTCAAAAGCAAGATCAAAGATTTTGGCTATCAAATTGGTTTGAGGGCGGAAAGTTCTGAGTACAACGGAGAATTAATCACCACGAAACAATCTTTTTCAAATAAGTATCCTATCAGTCTTTTCCCTTCTGTATTCCTCAGCCAAAAGCTGGATGAAAAGCAGGAAATCCAATTTAGCTATACACGCCGGATCAACAGGCCAAATTTCTTTCAGCAAATTCCTTTTACTGATTATTCTGACAGCCTTAACATCACAAGGGGTAATCCGGGCCTCGTTCCCGAGTTCACCAACTCATTTGAAATGAGCTATAGCAAAAATTACAGGACAAGGGATAATTTGCTGGCTTCCATTTATTACAAGCACACTAATGACCTGATAACACGCTACCTGACGGAAGGCATCAATGATTTCACCGGTAAATCTGATATCATCAATACTTACATCAATGCCAACTCCAGCTACTCTTTGGGTGCGGAGGTCACCTCTATCAATTACATAAATAAAGTGTGGGATATGACTACGAACGTGAACGTGTATCAGTCAAAAATTAATACTGATAACATCACTGGTACATCCCAGGATGCATTGATAAGTTGGTTTGGAAAATGGAACAACAACATTAAGCTGAAAAAGAATTATTCGTTCCAGTTATCTGCTAATTACCAAAGTAAAACCAACCTGCCGGTAAGTAACAACGACGGTGGACGCGGGGGTGGACCTTTCGGCCAGGCACAGAGTTCTGCCCAGGGTTACATCAGGTCTTCATGGTCAGTAGATTTCGCCGTAAAGAAGAGCTTCCTGAAAAACAATGCGGCTTCAGTAAGCCTTAGCATCAACGATATTTTCCGGACCCGTGTGCAGGATCAATATTCGGAAAGTGAGTATTTCATTCAGAATTATAACAGGCTGAACAATCCGCAGACTGTCAGGCTAAACTTTACTTATCGCTTTGGTAAAATGGACATGTCTATTTTCAAACGTCAGAATTCCAAGAGCTCCGGCACGCAGGATATGATGCAAATGGCACAATAGGAATAAGTTTTTCATTCAGTAAACAACCACATTGTCAAAAAAAACATCAAAGGGTTACTTTCAACAAAAATTAAAACTAAACATGAAAATCTTATTCTTTTCACTGGTAGCCCTTTGCAGTACCTGCTTTGTATCGGCTCAAACTGCGGATGAAATCGTAGCCAAACACGTAGAAGCGGTAGGCGGCAAGGAGAAACTTGCAGAAATTAAGTCAGTTGTTATTCAAAGCTCGATCGAAGTGATGGGTAACTCAGCCAACACCAAAACAACTATTGTAAACGGTAAAGGTTTTAAAAACGAATCTGACTTCAACGGCCAGCAAATGGTGCAGGCAGTAAATGAAAACGGTGGCTGGGCTATCAATCCTTTTGGAGGTTCTGGTTCGCCGGAAGCTATGCCCGAAGCCCAGTACAAATCAAGCATGGACGAAATGTGGGTTCCCGATCCTCTGTTTGAATACCAGGCACATGGTGGCACAGTGGTACTGGATGGCCAGGAAAAAATTGGCGAAGTGAATGCTTACAAGCTAAAATATACGGGTAAAGGTGGACTAGAAAGTGCTTATTACATTGATCCGGCGACATATTTCATCGTTCGTGTAGTACAAAAGACTGATATGATGGGACAGGAAGTCACAATGACTTCAGATTTGTCTGATTATCAGATATCCGATTTTGGGGTATACCTGGCACACTCTGCCAATGTTGATCTGGGTCAATTTGCTATGACGCGTAAGTTGAAGGAAGTAAAGTTCAATGATGAGGTGGATCTTTCTATTTTCGAAATGCCTAAATAAATTTTTTCAAACATTATTTTTTTATCCCGGTGTGTTATAGCACCGGGATTTCTGTTTATACAAGCGGGATATTCTTCATAATGTTTACTTTCATTGGCAAAGAAAATTTCACTATGAAGATATCTTTTAGCAGCCTGTTTATTGTAGCTGTCATCATTTTCTCCTTTGTCGGTTGCGAAGGTCCCAAAGTGGCAACTGCCGTTGATAATGCAGGCAGCTATGGCCAGGATGTTAAATTTTTAAAGAAATACGATAAGGAACTTTTCGTGTTGACAAACGGCGAATCCAGTATCGCTGTATCACCGAAATACCAGGCGAAAGTTTTTACTTCTTCTGCCAGCGGTATGTCCGGGGAAAGTTTTGGCTGGATCAATTACAAAGCTTTCGGGGGCCCATTGGATAATCAGATGAATGCCTACGGTGGGGAAAACCGTATTTGGCTTGGCCCCGAAGGTGGAAAGTTTTCACTTTTTTTTGCCGAAGGAGATTCTATGATCTTCGATAAATGGAAAACCCCTCCTGCCTTTGATAGTGAAAGCTGGGGTGTTGTTCGCAGTGATAAGAAATCAGTGGAGATGCGCCAGCAAATGCAGCTCGATAATTATGCCGGCACAAGGATCAACCTGGTGGCCGACAGAACCGTTACTTTATTAACAAAGCCCGGCATCGAAAGCTTATTAGGCTATCCAATCCCACCAGCAGTAAAAAGCGTTGGATATCGTACTGATAACAAAATTACCAACACCGGCAACCAGGATTGGAGCGAGGCCACAGGCATGCCCTGTATTTGGATACTCGACATGCTTACGCCTTCCCCAGCAACAACCATCATGATTCCTTTTCTTTATAAGGACGGAAAATTCCCGGCGACAACCAATTATTTCGGCGAGATTCCGGCAAGCCGTTTGAAAATTATGGACAGTACTATTCTTTTCAAAGCTGATGGGCAAATGCGCGGTAAACTTGGTGTGCATCCTGACCAGGCTCGACCGGTTGCCGGCAGTTATGATGCGGAAGCGAAGGTGCTGACGATTGCAAAATTTGACATCGATAATGGCGCTCAATACCTCAACCAGGAATGGGTAACCAATAA
>JBBQSI010000267.1:0-5280 GCA_038213975.1 Chitinophagales bacterium | reverse complement strand
GGATGAACTAAAAAAGGAAACATGGGAGAAGGGTGCAATAGCGTTTGAAGTCACTGACTCAACCAACTCAAAATTCAAAATTCAAAATTTACAATTGGGAGCAGGCTGGTATGTGATAGAAGCAACAGCCAAAGACAGGTATGGGCAGGATGTAAAGGATGTAAAATATTTTCAGCTTTTCGATCCTGAATCTGATTCGTTACCGGCCCCTGGTTATGTTTGGAGTTATCAAAAAAACGGCCGTCTGGAGCCAGGAGAAGTTGCATCACTCACCACAGGAACGTCTGCCCAAAATGTTTTCCTCATCACGGAAGTCGATCGCACAAAACAGGAAATTAATTCCCGAAGCTATGAAGTAACAAAAGAAAACACTTATCATTTCAATGCCCTCAGCAAAAACGTAAAAACTTTTACTTACAAGATTGACGAGAACGACCGCGGGGGCTTTGGCGTAAACTATTTCTTTGTAAAAGACAATCGCTTTTTCAGCAGCAACAACATCGTACGTGTACCGTGGTCAAATAAAGAAGTAAACGTTTCATTCGATACCTACCGTGATAAAACGCTGCCTGGCAGTGAAGAAAAATGGAAGGTAAAAATCTCGGGGAGTAAGGGAGAGAAAGTGTCTGCTGAGATGTTAGCATCCATGTATGACGCTTCCCTGGACCAATTCAGGGAACATCAATGGGTACTGCCTGCAATCTGGCCTACTTATTATCCTTCCGGAAGACAATGGAATGGCGCACAAAATTTCACAGTTGTAAATTCTTTTGAAAAGTATTTAGATGAACCTTATGTTGCTCAAAAAGAGACCATTTATGACCAGTTAATATCTTCGATTCAGATTGATAACGCAAACTATGCAAGAAATATAATCACCTCTCGAGCTGCTCCGGCTATGGCTGAAGGGAAAGTATCTGGTATTGAACTTCAGGAAGTTTTCAATACTGCCCTAATTCCAACAGCTGCATCAGGAATTAACAGGAAAGGTGAGGCGAATAGTACAGCGGAAAGTTCTGATGGTGACAATACAAGCAAAAGCGGCATAAACAATGAAACATCCCCAACTCAAATCCGCAAAAATTTTAACGAAACGGCTTTCTTCTTTCCTGAGTTGCGAACAGACAAAGACGGCAACATTGAGTTCACCTTTACTATGCCCGAAGCCCTCACCCGCTGGAAGCTCATGACCTTTGCACTCACCAAAGATCTTGCTACCGGGTATGCGGAGAAATCAGTTATTACACAAAAAGACCTGATGGTGCAGCCCAACGCACCGCGTTTTTTCCGGGAAGGAGATTCTATAGTTTTTTCCGCGAAAGTCGTGAACGTTTCCGACAAGGATTTACATGGCGTTGCCGAATTTCACCTGCTCAATGCAACAACCTTGAATCCTGTCGACACCTGGTTTCAAAATATTTCTCCCACAGCATCTTTTGATGTAAATGCCGGACAAAGTGCCTTGGTGAATTTTAAGACCGTTGTTCCCCGCGATTTCAATGATGCTGTTGTGTACAGGATCGTTGCAAAAGCGGGCAATGTGAGTGATGGTGAAGAAATGGCCATACCAGTGGTAACAAATAGAATATTGGTGACAGAAACTCTGCCGCTGGCGATGCGCAGCAACGGCACTAAGAATTTCACTTTCACTAAACTGCTCAACTCAGGCGAAAGCAATACGCTTACGAACTACGGGCTAACGGTTGAGTATACCCCAAATCCAGCCTGGTATGCAGTGCAGGCGCTTCCTTATCTTATGGAGTATCCCTACGAATGTGCTGAACAGACTTTCAACCGGTATTATGCAAATTCTCTTGCAACAAAAATTGTCAACAGCTCGCCGAAAATAAAATCAGTATTTGAAAAATGGGCGAAAACAGATACAAGTGCGTTGCAAAGTAACCTGCAAAAAAATGAAGAGCTAAAATCAGTCTTGTTAGAAGAAACGCCCTGGGTATTGCAGGCAAAAAGCGAGGAGCAGCAAAAGAAAAATATCGCACTGCTCTTCGGCCTGGCAAAGATGACTTTGCAATTGCAAACCAACCTCGATGAGCTTTCTGAAATGCAGGTGAGTAATGGTGGTTTTGTTTGGTTTAAAGGTGGTCGCGACGACAGGTACATGACCCAATATATCATGACAGGGTTCGGCCACCTGTTGCATTTGGATGCTATTAGCGAAATAATGAAAAACAACCTCAGCTTTATCACTCATACTGCGATTTGGTATCTAGATAAAAAAATCCAGGAAGACTATGCGAACCTGCTCAAATCGAAGGCAAAAATTTCTGAAAATCATTTAAGCACCATCGCCATCCAGTACCTCTACATGCGATCTTTTTTTGAAAACAAGACTTTTGCCGGTGATTCAAAAACTGCCTTTAACTATTACCGTGAGCAGTCAAAAAAATTCTGGTTATCGCAAAGCAAATACATGCAGGGAATGATTGCCCTGGGCCTTTCCAGATCCGGAGAGAAGCAAACGGCTTTAGACATTTTGAAATCGCTGAAAGAAAACGCCATCTTCCATGAAGAACTTGGCATGTATTGGAAAGAATGGGACCAGCACGGGTATTGGTGGTACCAGGCGCCGATCGAAAGCCAGTCCCTAATGATCGAAGCTTTTACGGAAATCACAAAAGACCGGCATGCCGTGGATGCAATGAAAACGTGGCTGCTGAAAAATAAACAGACGAACAATTGGGAAACTACAAAAGCTACAGCGGAAGCCTGTTATGCTTTCCTCCTGCAAGGCACCAATTTTTTAAGCGAAGAAAAAACCTTGGTAATAAAAGCCGGTGACGTTACTTTAAGTACGGCATCCGAACAAACACAGGACGGAACCGGTTATCTTAAAAAGAGAATTGCCGGCGACCAGGTGAAGCCATCGATGGGTAATATTTCAGTAACTATTCAGCCGGATAAAAAAACTGCACCGGCTGAGAATACTGCTTCATGGGGAGCGGTGTACTGGCAGTATTTTGAAGACCTTGACAAAATTACGTTTGCGGAAACACCCCTGAAGCTCAGTAAGAAATTATTTATTGAAAAAAACACCGATCGCGGGCCTGTTTTGGAACCGGTAAGCGATGGCCAGGTGCTGCACATAGGTGATAAGATAAAAGTACGCATCGAGCTTCGCGTTGATCGGGAGATGGAATATGTCCACATGAAGGATATGCGTGCCTCTTGCATGGAACCAGTGAATGTGCTGAGCAGTTATAAATACCAGGATGGGCTTGGTTATTACGAATCCACCAAAGATGTAAGCACTAACTTTTTCTTCAATAATTTATACAAGGGTACTTACGTCTTCGAATACCCGATGTTTGTAACGCACTCGGGGAATTTCAGCAATGGCATTACCTCAATTCAATGCATGTACGCTCCCGAGTTTAGGGCGCATAGTGAGGGGGTGAGGGTGAAGGTTGAATGAGTAGTGAATGTTGGGTGTTAGGTGTTAGGTGTTAGGTGTTAGGTTATTTTAAATTTTCGATTATAGATTTTAAATTCTTTTTTTCAGGACATTTTTCAAGATCACCAACCAAGTAATTTTATCTTGTTGAGGAGTTGAGGAATCTCAAATTTTGACTTTTGACTCTAAACTTTAAATTCTAAACTTTAAACTCTTGCCCGAACTTGTTTACACCATACCACTTCGCTATCGCAAGATGGAAAACCTTCACATCGTTTTCTGGCTTTTTAAAGATATCAGTTGGTGTATGACCTGGAGGTCGCTGGGTATCGCGATGATCATTCCAACGCTGGCAATAGCAATCATCATTGCCTGGCGGACGCGGGGGTTTATGTCGGAGGCCTGCCACAACCTTGCCATCGTCGTGTGGATCACGGCCAACTCTTACTGGATGATCAGCGAGTTTTTTGGGTTTGATGAAAACATAATGTTCACCGGCATCACGTGGAAATATTTGGCTATCGTTCCCTTCGTCATTGGCATTTTGATATTGGCTTACTACTATATTATCTGGCGGCCGGCCAACCCGGAAAAGGCTGTGACGATGTAGTAGCTCGGTGTTCCCATCGGCCTAAGAGCAGCTTAAACCAATACTCTACCGCTTTAATTATCTTTGCTGCCCTTTAATAAATTGAGAGAATATGTACAGGACGCATACATGCGGTGAACTGAGATTATCGCAGGCTGGCAGTGATGTCACCCTGGCCGGATGGGTACAGACCGTGAGGAAATTTGGCAGCATCACCTTCGTCGATTTGCGTGACCGTTACGGAATCACACAACTTTTATTTAATGAAGACCTTACTAAAAAGCTTGATGACATTTCCCTGGGGAGAGAATTTGTCATCCAGGTAAAAGGAAACGTGAATGAAAGAAGCAATAAGAATAAAAATATTCCGACGGGTGAAGTCGAAATCAGCGTGACTGATTTCAAGGTTTTAAATAAATCGGCTGTTCCCCCTTTCACTATCCAGGATGAAACAGACGGAGGCGATGAACTGCGTATGAAATACCGCTTCCTGGATCTGCGCCGTAACACGGTGAAGAAAAATATTGAACTCCGCTACGCCGTTAACAGAGCGGCGAGAAATTACCTGCATGAGAAGAATTTCATTGATATAGAAACGCCTTTCCTGATAAAATCAACGCCTGAAGGGGCACGTGATTTTGTAGTACCAAGCCGGATGAATCCCGGGGAGTTTTATGCCTTACCCCAGTCGCCTCAAACATTCAAGCAACTGCTGATGGTGAGCGGTTACGATAGATACTACCAAATCGTAAAATGTTTCCGAGATGAGGATTTGAGGGCAGACAGACAACCTGAATTTACCCAGATAGATTGCGAGATGGCCTTCGTGGAACAGGAAGATATCCTGCAGATGTTCGAGGGTATGGTGAAGTCAATTTTTAAAGAAGTAAAGGGCATCGATTACGCGGATAAAGTAGAGCGAATGACCTGGGAAGATGCCATGTGGAACTTCGGCAACGACAAACCTGATATCCGGTTTGGGATGAAAGTTGCCAACATGAAAGTGGAAGGTAAAAATATTTTCGAAGGACTCAGTGCAACTGAGTTCCCGGTATTTCAAAATGCTGAAACAGTTGTCGCCATTAGCGTTCCGGGCTGCAGTGATTATTCGCGGAAGCAAACTGATGAACTAACGGAATGGGTGAAGCGACCGCAGATCGGCATGGGTGGCCTGGCCTTTATCAAATATAATAAAGACAATACAGCCAAAAGCAGTTTCGACAAATTCTTCAATGAACAACAACTAAGGAACGCACTGGATTATTGCAAAGCCGAACCG
>JBBQSI010000266.1:0-5283 GCA_038213975.1 Chitinophagales bacterium | reverse complement strand
AAAGCTTAAAGAACTATTAGATCAAAACTTAATCGGCAAAGTTTTTAAGGCGCGTGTAAGTTTTTGTTCAGCCTTTCCGGTGTTCGAGAACCAGCCTTTCCTGGCTGAGCTTGATGAATTTATTTTGACTGATATAGGTTCACACATACTCGACATTTGCAGGTTTCTGTTTGGCGAGGCAAAAAATTTAGTATGCCATACCCGTTCGATTCGGTGCCACTTAGTATCAAGGCAACTCCCCGAACAATAATGGCCTGGGAACCCGCCGCTGGTATTGAAGCAACGCTTCAATTTACGGGTGAAATTTTTGAAACCGAAGATCAACGCAACTGGACGGATGCCTCTTATTAATATAAGACGTATTGCACGCCGTTGCATAAACCTTTTCCTGTTAAAATAGAAAAAGGAGATACCATCTCCCAGAGCATACTATTGAAAAGTACCGCGGACACGGACCTGCCCGTGGCAAAGAAGAAATCGTTAAGCTTCTCTTTGGATTCAAAAAAAAAAGCTGCCATTTCCTTTGATAGGTTTGCCTCTCAGCAATCTCTCTCATAGTGAAGAGCAAATTAAATTACTCAAAGAATTGAACCTTGATTTTATCCGGATTGAGGTAAAGAGTTCGGATAACCTGGGTCCCTCACAGGTGGAAAAAGTGTGTGATATTTTGCATCGGCTTAAGGTATCCCTGGAGGTGGTTTTGTTTGTGGATGAACAAACGGGCACCAGTACATTCCGTTACTTTCCGCTCTCAAAGGTTTCGTCCGCCAGATCATCTTACTGCCATTACACGGAAAAACTACAGATGAAAAATTAATAGGCCAGTATGTTCCGTTGCTACGGAAGCAATTCCCCCAATGCAAAATCGGGGGAGGCACAGATGCGTTTTTCGCAGAACTGAACCGCTTCAGAACTCCCCCAGGTAAAATTGATTTCCTCATTTTTTCAATCGCTCCAACAGTACATGCATCCGACTTGCGTACCATCACAGAAACCCTGGTTGCAGAGAAGGATGCTGCTCTGTCATGTATGGAATTTGCCAAGGGCAAGGAAGTGCATGCAGGCCCTGTTACCTTTAAGATGCGCTGGAGCCCTCATGAAACTTCAGCAACAAATGGAAGTCCTGATGGTACTGTGCCGGCAAATGTGGATCCGCTCCAGTTGTCACTTTATGGCGCCGCATGGACATTAGGGAGTACCAAATATTTGTCGAAGTCGCAAGTAAGTGCCATAAGTTTTTATCAGACCTGTGGATGGGGAGGTGTGATACCTGATCCCGCCGAGGCGTGGCCTGCGGAGTATAAAGCAAACGATGTGGTGTTTTATCCATTGTATTTTAAAGGAAGTATTACAACGAAAGAATCTTTCAATTGTACCACTGTTAAGTATTGATCCGAACTTATTTGATGGGATGGCTTTCGAAGATCATGCTGGCAAAAGGACGGCCATGATTGCTAATCATACTGGTGAAATGCTACAGATAGGGTTACCGGAAAATGGGAAGTTTTCGACCTGTACAATCTTAGATCAAACTGCAATGAATCATTTAATCACCCGGCCACAGGACCTGGCTACCATTGAAAAGAAGAAGGTAGATTCAGAAATCACCTTGCCGGCTTTTAGTATCGCTATTGTTCAATGATATTTTCATCAAACCAAAAGTACAAGATGCAATCACAGAATAACGTCTCAAAGTTGTATACAACCTGAATCACGAAATGTTTTATACATGTCCGTACAGGTTTGATTTTCTATATTTGCATGAAAATCTGCATCATCAATAATTCAAATAAAACATTATTACCATGCACGAAAAAGTTTATGCCCTGGCAAAAATGATCGACCATTCTATTCTTCATCCAACTATGACGGATGAGGATTTGAAGAGAGAATGTGACGTCGCGGTGAAATATAATGTCGCGTCCGTTTGTGTGAAACCTTATGCCGTGCGGCAGGCTGTCGAATCTCTGAAAGACAGCGATGTGCTTGTTGGGTGTGTAATTGGTTTTCCCGCAGGGAATTCTGCCATCCCGGTTAAAGTTTTCGAAGCTCAAAATGCCTGCAAAGATGGAGCGGTTGAAATTGATATGGTGATCAATATTGGAAAAGCGTTGATGGGCGACTGGGCTTATATAACTGAAGAGATAAAGTCCGTTACTAAAACGTGTCACGAACAAAACGCAATCGTAAAAGTTATTTTTGAAACTGACTTCATCACCAAAGAAGCCGATATAGTGAAGCTATGCCAGATTTGTACTGAAGCTAAAGCTGACTATGTGAAGACATCGTCCGGGTTTGGTTTTGTAAAACAAGCTAATGGAGATTATAATTATGTTGGAGCAACAATTCCTGTTTTGGAGTTGATGAAGAAAAATGTGGGGCCAAAGGTCAAAGTGAAAGCTGCGGGAGGTGTACGTACGCTCGATCAATTAATTGCCGTGCAGTCTGCCGGCGCCAGCCGGAGCGGAGCAACGGCAACGGCTGTGATGATGGAAGAGGCAATGAAACGCTTTGAGAACCTCACTCAAATAGAGTCAACCTATGCATGAGTTTGCGTCTATTTATTATGGAGAGTAAAGTTAGCCGGGCTTACCAAAGAAATAAATTATTACTGAATTTCCATGTGGGTAAAAATTTCAAAGCCATTTATCCATGTTAAGTAGTTATGAGTTTTTAAGTAAATATAAACTGAGAGCAGATGATGTAGATATTCAACAGTTGGTTGATTCATTTACTTCAGAAATGATTAAGGGGCTCCTAGGTGCAGCAAGTTCGCTCCGCATGATACCAACATACATTGCAGCCGAGAACTCCTTTCTTACTGAAGTGCCGGTGTTAGCTATTGATGCCGGCGGTACAAATTTTAGGGCTGCAAAGGTAAAGTTCAGTAAGGAAGGCATGCTCGAGATGACACAATTGGTAAATACCGAAATGCCGGGCATTGCTGCTGAAATTTCGAAACAAGATTTTTTTCAGACTATTGCAGGGTATGTTAAGCCAATCGCTGAAGAAGCAGACAGGATTGGCTTTTGTTTTTCATATCCCTCTGAAATTTTACCGAATAAGGATGGTAGGCTTATTCAATTTTGTAAAGAAGTAAAAGCACCGGGCGTTGTCGGTGAGTTAATTGGTGAGAATCTGCTGGAAACCCTTCAAATGCCACATAAAAAAATTGTATTATTAAATGATACAGTTGCCACGCTGCTTTCAGGAAAATCAGCCTCTAAAGGCATTAACTTCGATTCTTATATTGGGCTGATCCTCGGTACGGGCACCAACACATGTTACATTGAGAAAAACAGCGACATCCTGAAAAGCCACTCTCTTGATCCTTCCAAAAGCCAGATTATCAACGTTGAGTCAGGAAATTTCGGAAAAGCGCCCCAAACAGAACTCGATAAAAGATTTGACAACACGACGAATAACCCTGGAAGTTACACCTTCGAGAAAATGGTTTCAGGAGGTTACCTAGGCGGATTTTGTTTGCTTGTACTGCAAACTGCAGGGAACGAAACCCTATTTTCGACAGCCGCGTCGGATAGACTTAAGAAACTTTCACGGCTGACAACAGAAGATTTGGATAGCTTTTTTAGGATTAATTCCCTGGAACGCGGGCCATTGTCTCAGTGTATGCTAACCGAGGAAGATGAAGAAAACTGTGGTGAAATTATTGAAAGTGTAATAGAGCGGGCTGGAAAAATGATAGCGGCAAACGTTGCCTCTATTGTGCTTAAAACAAACAAAGGCACCAATGCAGAGCACCCTATTCTAATCACGATTGAAGGAACTACCTTTTATAGCCTGTATAAACTCAAGCATTTCTTCGTATTATACTTCTCTGAATACCTATCCGGCGATCGTCAAAGGTTTGTTCAGTTTACCAGTGTTCCTCAATCGAGCCTGGTGGGCGCGGCGCTGGCTGCATTAATTGACTAAAGAAATGCGGTTCAAGTAAATGTTCTGAGTTACACACCGTTGCAACCTTAGGACAGCAGCTCTGTTATTATAGCGATTAAATTTTTTTGAATAAAGAATGTAAACGAAATACATAAAAAGAAAAAGCTCCAGCTTTCCTGAGTCTTGTTACCCGGGATGGGGGTTGAAATCAAAAGAATAGAAATTATCCCTATTAGGTCGGGAGGCAAAGAGCCCCCTTAACAATATTAATAAGGGATAGAAATTTGGCGTGGGGGAAACTTGACTACATGCACCATAACCCACTACAACCACAGTGGCAACTGTGTAGCGATCTTGTAGAAAACAGGTTTTCATCAGCAAGATTTTATGAAACGGGTGATGCTGAACTTAAAATACTTATTCATTATATGGATAAGCCATGATTTAGGAATGTGGGGTGAGGAAACCCGCCGGAAGAGAGGGTAGAAGATGTAGCCTATGAACTGATGAATGAACCCGTTGCAGATGACTATGAAGATTGGAACAAACTCGTGAAAGAGGTTATACCCATTATTCGCGCTGCAGCGCCAACACGTATAATAGTTATCGGTTCAAGCCGCTGGCAAAATCCTGATACGTTTGACCAGTTATATTTTCCTGAAAATGACCCTAATCTTATTTTAAGCTTTCACATTTATGAACCATTTTTATTGACGCATCATACCGCTTCATAGACGCGGATCAAGGAATATAAAGGCCCGGTGAATTATCCTGTGTGATTGTAAAGAAAGAAGATTCGGAAGGATTGCCTGATAGCGTACCCGACGCGGTTCTAAGAAATAAAAATTCTTATAATATTGATAGTATAAAAAATCATTTCAGAAGCCACTTGCGCTCGCAAAAAAATAATTTTCCATTAGACTGCGGAGAATAGGATGCCTGACTACTGTTCCGGATGATGGCCGCCTGCGATGGTTTAAAGATATGGTGACTGTTCTTGAAGAAAATAATATCGGATGGTCAACCTGGGATTATAAAGATTCTTTTGGAATAATCAATAGCAAAGGAGAGGAAGAAACAGCGTTGATAAAAATATTAACAGGTATATAAGGGCGTGCAAACTTTATTCAATTCTTATCTCTATCTTATTGAATTTTTCTCTGATGCACTTCAATTACATAGTATAAATTCGTGTTGCATTTCCCAGCAATTTATAATCTAAATCAAAACTACCACCAGGACAAATTATGAGAAAACTTAAAGGCGCTTTACTACTGATTGGAATCTTAGTTATGCAAAACTTTACTCTTGGCTGCCTGGCTCAGCAAAGAGACACGACGCAAACTCTTAAAATAAATGAGCTCGAATACCTTGAAATGCCGGGAC
>JBBQSI010000265.1:0-5301 GCA_038213975.1 Chitinophagales bacterium | reverse complement strand
GCTGATGGTGTAAAAAATCTACAATAATAAAGTGAATATTGAAAAATGGAAGCAACTGCGGTAGCTTTTGTTTTATATCGCCGGGAGTAGTGTTTCAATTAAGCACTGTGGAGATTACCCTGAGGAATCGATTTTCCTGGGGGATGATAGGTAAGCATTAGGATGAAATAAATTAACAGGAGATTTTCAGGTGCCAGACACAGTTTGGGTTATCATTTACCTCCATATTTAGGCTACGGAACACTACGGAGAGCTGGGTTTGAACCCCACTTGTAAAAGAAAAGCAGCCAAACAAAAGGAATAATAAGCAATTTCTCTTTAAAATATCATTCATGAACTGTGTTCGGTTTTTTGGATTCCTTTGTTACTGAAATTCCAGGTGGTAAAACCCTCATTGGCTGTATCTTCTTACAACTATATTCCGGTGATTAAAGCGTAATGACAACCCGCGATCCCGTCCTTGTCACATAAAGAGCGGAGCAGTACTTTTAACAATAGCAAGCGCGTTATCATATAGTTGATTAACTTTTTTTTCTCGCCTGCTTTACTACCAGCAATGCAGCAGGATAATCATTATAAACGTGCATCAGCCGGTCGCTGATTTGCTGGCCGGTGGTTTGGTCAATTTCAAAAAACCAGTCGTTGAAACCGAGGTCGTAATACATCTGACCCTTGATGGTATCGGTAGGCTGGCGCAGATAAAAACCGGGTGTGCCGTTGGCAGTGGCAATAATGGGCGAATGGTATTCGCAGCTTAGCAGTGTATGAGCCTTTGCATATATTGACGCTGCCTCATCCGGCATCCAGTAACCACGTTTTTGTACAAAGGGCTTTACATCCTCGGGTAGCGGGTCAATCAGCAGTTCATCCATGATGTCCAACTGGTAGGTCATTTCAGGGCAAACCAATATTTTGTTGCCTGTTTTGCGCACCCAGGTTATCATGGCTTCCCTAAGCCTGGCATGGTCTGTTTCTTTATACTTTTCGTTAATAGCGCTTAGTTCTTTTATCCGTTGCTCCGTCCAGCCGGCATGCCAGGCAAACTTCCAATATGGGGTATAGCATAAGCGTGGTATAACACAGCATGACGTCTATATCTTCGCCAATGTCTGCTTTACATAATTCATCGTCGTCTTTTGCCGTTCTACCACTATTTCTCTCGCTTTCAATGCTTTTTCTTTAGCCATTTTTGGATTTTGGGCGATCCATAGAACCGTCGGAACTATTCCCTTAATTTCGTCTTCTACGTCCAGATCAAAAAGCCATTCGCCCAATCCTATATCCCGCCACATAATACCCTTACTGGTTTGTTCTTTAAACCTGCACACAACAGCCGGAACACCATTACCTATGCACATGATGGGAGAATGCATTTCGTTACCAAAAAGCCCGGCTGATAATTTATAGGTACTGATTGCTTCATCGGTCAGCCAATAACGATCACGCAAGACTACTTTTTTCTTTACCGTCTCCGGTAATGGATCGTAAAGCATTTCTTTACCTATTGCTACCTGTGTTTCATCTTCAGGCACGATCAGTATCTTCAGGTCTGTTTGTTGGGTAACCTGGATAATTGCTTCTCGCAATGCTTTATGGTCATGCTCTTTCATCGCTTGATTGCGGGCATCTTTAGCCGGGTCCAAAGATCGATTTTTACTCGGTATCATCCAATAAGGGGTATTCCTGTACTTGGGAATCACACACATAAATTTTCCTTCTTCCAGCGCATGTTCCTTCAAAAATTTTTTAGCTGCGGGTTCATCATATACATCTACTGCGAAAGCGCCGTCCGGACCAAATTCCATGATTTTCGATTTTACTCCTAAATTTTTGGCATTTTGGAGGGAAACAGAATCTCTGAAAAACACAAATTCGGCTTTTGTCAAAAGTTCGACACTCTCAGATTGTTTATCTGATTCGCTATAAGTGATTCCATACACACCAAATGGCTTACCCGTTTCGTTGTACCACTTTGCAACGTCTTTTTGTGCAACCAGCGATGGACCTGAACCATGCAGAAAAAAATCACATTCCTTGAAAGCTCTTTCCACCGAAGCTTTATCAGAAGAAGTAAATATCTCCAGGTTTGGAAAACGCTTCAGGATCATTTCTTTCACACCATTTCCAACGTCACCCGCCCATAAACGAACGTTTACATCCGGCAAATACTGCTCTAAAAGATGAAGTACTCCCGGCGTGTGTGCTATATCGCCAATATTTACGGTTTGCCATGAAGAGCGAAGTACAATACTGTGCTTTCCTGTTGTGCTCAAATTCAGGGAACCAGCAATAGTGGTTATTAAGCCTACTAGTGCAGGGGAATTTTTTATAAAATCTCTACGCGTTTGCATATAATTATATTTTTATTCGTTTAATACTATCAACAATAAATGAATACTTCTAAATGAAAACTTTATAACAGCGTTTTAATATGATGCCTGGTTTTTACTGCCTTTCTTTCACTACGCTCATTGCTGCGCTAACTTTTTTTCTTGCAGCGGCTTAATGGGTAATGATCTCAGAAGCCGCCGCGCATTCATCGACATTAACAAAAAAAAAATTGAACCTGACCTTTTAATAAACTCGCTTTGGCCATGGTTTGTCATGTAAAGGCTGTTTATTCCCGGATCACCGTCCATTGGCAGCGACCCAAGAATGTGGTAAATTAAATCTGTTAATTGTATCCCGGATTTTGTTCAAAAGCGGCATCCGTATTTGCATCGATTACTTTCTGAGGAATGGGCCAGAATTTATTGAAATCCTTTATGGTTGTACCGGACGAGGGGCCGTTGGAAACCGATGGTTTAGCATTGTATTTTCTCACCCGATCCACCAGCCGGCCCATACGAATGAGGGTACGGAGCCTTGGTTCTTCTACAACAAGTTCCCTTGACCTTTCGTCGAGGATAAAATCTTCTGTTACATCACCAGCCTGGATGTTAACCGCTTGTGCCCTTGAGCGAACCACATTAATATCATCGGCAGCCTTCGCCAGATTACCCTTCCTGAAATAGGCTTCTGCTCTCAATAAATACGTCTCCGCCACCCGCATCCTGCTAAAGTCTTTTGAGGTGTTGCCACTCAGGTTATTATTGCTGATGGGTGTACCCTCAATTTTTCGGAAAAATGGATAGTAATGCCGGAGGGTATCCACAGAAATGTTGGTAATTGTACCATCGTTTTTCACAATATATAGCACTCCGTTGGCACCTTTTTTTGTTTTAATCGGTTTGCCCAAATATTCAGGGTCTGCCGGATTGTTGTAATAGTATACACGCCGGATATTGAATTTCGAATTTCGAATGTCTGTAGTATCAAGACTCCAGATATCGTATTTAAGATAATTGGTAGGAGAATTAACTCCTATCCCCCTTCCCAGGCTATCGGAAGCCAGATTGGAAACGTTATTAGGTGTCCGTACTTTATCATATTCCGGGCCCCAATACCTGATACTGTTATTTGCAGAACCTTCGTTGAAACTACCGCCAACGGTAAAGTTCTCAAACTGCCATGCCCATAAAACTTCTTTATTGCCTTCAGATTTGTTGATCTGTCCATCTGCAAAAATATCGGAGAACACATCGCCCGGCTTTGAACTTGCGGGTCCAAACCGGAAAGTTATTAGTTGATAGTCGCCCGCTTCTTTATTAATTACTTTGGAGGCGGCCTGAATTGATTTGTCGTAAAAAGATGGATCATTCTTCTCCATGCCCAGCGAAATATAAACTTCACTCAATAAATGAAATGCTGCAGCCCTCGGAATCCTTCCATCATGCACCGCCAGCGGTAAAAGTTGAGTTGCTTGTTCCAGGTCCTTGGCAGCAAAGCTTAACACTTCAGCACGGGAATTCCGTACAAAATCAAATTTCGGTTCTGTTATCCTTTTATCTACTATGGGCACACCACCGTAAATATTTGCAAGAAAATTATAGGTATATGCTCTGAAGAATAAAGCCTGCCCCTTAATATCAGCCCTGGCGGCATCCTCAATTTTCAACTTGGGATTGTCTATATCTTCAAGAATGAGATTGGCACGTACGATCATCTTTTTAAAAGCCCAATCCCAATAAATGATCGTTGCGCTTAAATTTGAGTTCAGCAGGCTATAGTCTTTATTGCCGCGGGAATCATTTCGGCCCCACTGGGTTTGATCAGTTCCAACAGTCATATACTCAAAATTGTTTGACGCGATGATATGCTCCTGCCTCGACGCCTCGTATAAGGCTACAACAACGGCATTATAACCAGCTTCATTGGTAAGTAAATTTTCAGGACTGAATCTATCAAATGGAACTTCCTTTAAATAATCTTTACTACAGGAAGCAAAAAGAATGACCAAACTAAAATATAGGCAGGTGCTGTTAAATGTAATTTTCATAATACAAAAATTTAAAATGAAATATTTATGCCGGCAACAATGGATTTGAGAAGAGGCCCGTTGCCCCCGGGGCTTCTGCCTCCGGAACCAAATTCAGGATCCCAGCCTTTCCAATCTGTCCAGGTAAAAATATTTTTACCACTCAGGTAAATCTGAAACGCGGCAATCTGAAACCGGCTTAGCAGCTTGTCAGGCAGATTGTAGCCAAGTGAAGCGTCCTGAAGGCGTACAAAACTTCTGTCTCCATAAAACCCATACCCAAGTGGGTTGCGGTAGTTTACTCTGGGATTTGTGTTGATCGGATTATCGGGTGTCCAGTAAGGCACATTCAAAAAATTGGCCTGATCATAAAAATTCGTCCCCGGATTGAACATAGAGAGTGTGCTATAGCCGCCTTCCCGAATATTAAAAGCGAACGACAAGCTGAAACGGCCATAGGAAAATATATTGGTAATGCCCAGGTAAAAGTTGGGCTGATTGTTGTTAACCACCGTTCTATCATCCGGGGTAATGATGCCATCAGGAACGCCATTAGGTCCACTGATATCTTTAAACTTAACATCACCCACCTTAGCGCCAGGAATTGATGAAAGGTCATCTCCTTTTTGAAAAATGCCATCGAATACATAGTCAAAATTCGATCCCAGCGGTTTGCCGATAAACCATCCGCTGGCAATATCATCATCTTCTTTTCCGTCGTGATTTAGATCCCGGCCGGTAAGTTTTACGATCTTATTCCTGTTAAGAGAAAATGCCACGTTGGTATTCCAGCTAAATTTATCTTTTTGAATATTTACTGTTTTTAGATCTAACTCAAATCCGTGATTTTTTGTCTGGCCAATGTTTCTCAAAAATGATTCAAAGCCATTTGTATTGGGGATGGTTTGATTTAAAAGGAGATTATAAGTATTAGTACTGTAAAA
>JBBQSI010000264.1:0-5303 GCA_038213975.1 Chitinophagales bacterium | reverse complement strand
ATGCGGAATGGTGCGGCCCGTGTAAAACGATGGCACCCGAACTTAAGAAGTTTGCGCAGGGCAACCAGGAAAAGGTCAGGGTTTTGAAGGTAGATATCGACAAGAACCAGCCTACAGCAAATGAATTTCAAATACAGGGCGTGCCAACGCTTATCCTTTTTAAAAATGGTAAAGTACTGTGGCGTCAGTCCGGGGCAATGAATTCCCGGCAAATCGCCGAGGCTGTTTTACCTAAAATTTCATGATTTTTCTTTTATGGCTTCAGATCTCATTATTTCAACGCATACCGGAGGCATGGCTTTCGATACGATCATCGATGGACACCATGTTGGCATTGACCTCAAGCCGGAGCACGGCGGGCGGGACGCTGCACCAGGTCCAAAAATATTAATGTTGGTTTCCCTCGCAGGTTGCACCGGGGTGGATGTGGTATCGATCCTGCAAAAAATGAAAACCGATTTCACTGGTTTTGCTGTAAAGGTGGAAGCCAATCTCACCGATGAACATCCACGTGTTTACAAAAGAAGTAACCATCACATACTCCATCAGGGTAGCTGAGGATAAAAAAGAAAATGTAGCGAAGGCGGTTAAACTTTCCCAGGATAAATATTGCGGTGTCAGTAAAATGTTTCAGTCTTTTGCAACACTACACAGCAATATTATCTATCTCGATTGACCTGGAAATTCTGTTGCCCGCTTTTTTCCGGTGCTGCCATTCGCGCAACATTTGTAAAACCACTGCAAGCACAATAAGCGCGAAGCCCAGGTAAAATCCCGTACCTAAAAACTTATGCTCTTTGAAGAGGATAAAGGCAAGGATAATTGAGTATACTGGCTCCAGGTTGTAACTCAGGTTTGCCGTAAAGGCAGAAATATGTTTTAGGGAATTAAGACTTAGAATAAAGCTAATGACGGTACAAAACAATGCTAAGATCACGAGCCATAGCCAATCGACCGGCCGTGGTACTACACGGGGAGCCTCAAAGTATAACAGGTAAACGGGTACAACCAGGCAAAGCACCAGGAACCCACCAAGCATCTCGTAAAAAGTAACCGAATTAGCGGAATGTTTTTTCAGCAATAGCTTGTTGACAATCGGGAAAATGCTGGCAAAGAATGCCGACAGCAAGCCAAAGACCATCCCTTTTACATACTCGGGATAGAAATTGAAAATGCAATAGATACCGCCGATCACCAGGAGGCCTAACGCTACCTCCATCAAATCAATTTTTCGCCGGACAATAGCCGGTTCAATAAAAGAAGTGAAAAAGCCGATGGCAGAAAGGCATGTTACGGCTACAGAAACATTTGAATATTTGATGCTGCCGTAAAATGTGACCCAATGGAGCGCCACAATTGATCCTACCCCTACAAGCCGAAATAAACCTGACTTGCTTAACTGGAAAGTCGATTTCACCAGCAGCATATAGACCCCCAATATCACGGCGCTAAGCAGCATCCTGTACAGCACAAGCATGCCTTCGTTCAGCTCGATAAGTTTTCCAAAAATGGCCGTGAAGCCAGCCAAGAAGATGGCAACGTGAAGCTGAACAAACGCCTTTTTCATGCCGTAAATGTAGGAGATAGAACCTTGAAAAATTTTCCTTTCATTTTCCTGGGGGCGTCAGCAAATCAAAAAAGTTCGGGCCTTTTCGGCATGCCGGCTTATATCGGCCAGCTACAATAAAGGAAACTGTTTTAACATTCCTTATTTAGAAAAATGAAATGGGTCAAATAAATGTAACTGCCAGAGTTTTATATTTGCCCCTCTTCTAAAGCGCAATCATGAATTTTAAACGGATCAACAACATCACAGGGTGGGCAGTATGCTTCATCGCGTGCATGGTTTATTTATTAACGATGGAGGCTTCCGGCAGCTTTTGGGATACTGGCGAGTTTGCCTCCAGCGCCTATAAGCTACAGATTCCGCATCCACCGGGCGCGCCGCTTTTTACGTTGCTCGGCCGGCTTTTCATGATACCGTTTTCCAACCCTGACCATGCAATTGTAGGGCTGAATGCCATGAGCGCACTGATGAGCGGATTTACTATCCTGTTTTTGTTTTGGAGCATCACCTATTTCGCCAGGAAGATCGTGGAGAAGTCTGCAACAGAATCATTCACTTTCAATCAAATATTCCTGGTTATGGCGGCGGGCGTGGTTGGTGCTTTAGCGTATACTTTCAGTGATTCTTTTTGGTACAGCGCCGTAGAATCAGAGGTATACGCAAGTTCTTCTTTCTTCACTGCTGTAGTGTTTTGGGCAGTCCTTAAGTGGGAGCAAGAGGTGACAGAGGAGCAACTCGGCGGTCTCAAAGGACACTTTACCAGGGCAGACCGATGGCTTATACTAATATTTTACCTCATTGGTTTGGCGGTTGGCGTTCACCTTTTGAACATCCTGACCATCCCTGCCATTGTAATGGTTTATTATTTTAAAAGATATACCGTCACAAAATGGGGCATGTTTTGGGCTTTTGTTATCGGCTGTATCATCACCGGTATTGTGCAGGTGCCAATGATTCAGTGGACGATCAAACTGGCCGGGCAATTCGATATCTTCTTTGTAAATAGTTTAAGCCTGCCTTTTTTCACCGGCTTTACTTTCTTCTTTGTGTTCCTCGCTGCGCTTATCTGGTTTATGCTCCGCCTGGCAAAAAAGAATAACTGGAATTTTCTTAAGCTGGCGATGTGGAGTTTCGCCTTTGTGCTGCTAGGATTTTCTACCTATTATATCACCTTGATCCGTTCACAAGCAGATCCTGCGGTTGATATGTTTAACGTGGATAATCCCGTGAGTTTGGTCGGTTACCTCAGCCGCGAACAGTATGGAGACTGGCCCGTCCTCTATGGGCAGGACTTTACAGCAAGTGTAGAATCGCAGGAGCCTACTGCCGTGTATGTAAAAGGCAAGGAAAAATACGAAAAGAAAGGAAAGAAGTATGTAACGGAATATGCTCCGGCTGACAAACATTTATTCCCGCGCATGTGGGATAATAGCAATGACCAGGGACATGCTGATTACTATGCAAGCTTTGCAGGCATCAGTAAGGATCAGAAAACCGGCGAATATTATGACAAGCCAACAGTGGCTGATAATTTCAAATTCTTCTTCAGCTACCAACTCAACTGGATGTATATCCGCTACTTCATGTGGAACTTTGCAGGCAAGCAAAACGACATCCAGGGAATTGACATGGGGAATGTTCGCGATGGTAACTGGCTGACAGGTATTTCTTTTTGGGATAACCTGCGCCTTGGAGACCAAAGTAAAATGCCCGATACAATCCGGCATAACAAGGCGAACAATCACCTTTTCGCCCTACCATTAATTCTCGGCATTCTTGGTTTTCTTTATCAATATAAAAAAGACAAGCGGGATACACTCGTAGTGGCCTTGCTGTTTCTCCTCACCGGTATTGCTATCGTCTTCTATCTTAACCAGGCTGGTAATCAACCGCGTGAACGTGACTACGCATATGTCGGTTCTTTCTATGCCTTTGCTATCTGGATCGGCCTGGGTGTGATGTATGTAAAAGAGTTGTTTGACAAATACATAAAAAATAATTCCATTGCAAACTATGCAGCCGCCGGTCTTTGTTTATTGGCCGTGCCTGTATTAATGGCAAGCCAGGAATGGGATGATCATGACAGGAGCAGAAAGGTGTTGGCCCGCGACCTTGGTATCGACTACCTTCAGAGCTGTCCACCAAATGCAATTCTTATAACTTTTGGGGATAATGATACTTATCCGCTATGGTATGCGCAGGAAGTGCAGGGCATCAGGCGGGATGTAAGGGTGATCAACTCCAGCCTGCTGGGCACCGACTGGTATATCAATCAACTTAGGTACAAGGTGAATGAAAGCGATCCTATTCCCCTGATATGGACACCGGAGCAGATAATGGGTAGCAGCCGGGATGCGATTTATTTTTATCCTGAAGCGCCGGGCGCAAAAGTTGATCAAACACAGCCGATGGACCTGGTGACGCTGCTGCGTGATTATGCCGGGAGCAGTGATCCTACAAGAATGGCACAGGCCGGCGATGAATACTTGAATATTTTCCCAACGAAGAAAGTAAAGGTGCCGGTAGATCAAAGTGTGGTAAGGCAAAACGGAACAGTGAATGCGACAGATTCTGTTGCCAGCGAAATCACTTTTGATATTCCACGCAGTGCGCTGGGTAAAAATGAAACTGCTATTTTAAACATCATTGCTGCCAACAACTGGAAGCGGCCTATTTGTTTTACGGCGCCTTATGATGAACTCGGGTTTCAAAACTATTTACGGACCGACGGCCTTACTTACAGGCTTGTACCAATCCCCCAGGCTGACGTGAACGGTGATTGGGCATACAAGACCATGATGAACAAATTTAAGTTTGGAAATGCTGACAAGGCTGGTGTTTATTTCGATGAAGAAAACCGGCGCCATCTAAACACGCTCCGGATGCAGTATGCACGCGTGGCCAGCTACCTGGCAGATAATGATAAAAAAGATGAGGCTAAGAATCTGTTACACAAGGCTGACACTATGCTGAACGTCGAAAACTTTCCATATGGATTAGTTTCCCGCCGACAACAACATGACCAGATAGCTGCACAATTTTTATTAGCCGCATATAAGGCGGGCGATAGTGTACTGACACAGAAAGTATCTTCGGCCCTTCGCAAAGACCTCGAGCAGCAGGTCATCTACTTCAATAGCCTGGATGAAAATAAACAGGGCCCGTTGACGTACGAAAATCAAATTGTACAGCAATTGTTGCAGCAACTTGGATCAATGGAGACATACTATAAGCCGGCTGACTCTTTAGGTACTCCCGAAGCCAACCGCCCCATCATTAACGCCGGCGGAAAGCCTGTGCAGGACACGCAGCCGACGGATGCTCCGTGACGCCTGGTGCTTTGTTTGAGATTGTTGTGACGAAGCTCATTTAACAGCGTGAACATATCCCTGCTTATGTTTGTTTAGTAAATTGCGGTGCGCATTTATTTGCAGCTTGCTTATCCGGATGCTGTATTTGATCACCTTGCAGTACCTCTTAAAAAACTTTAATGCTCGGACACCACTTCACCAAGTTTGATCCCAATGAAAATCAAAAATCTTCTTTTCAGAAGATGCTTGACGTTTTCTTACAACTATTAACCTACACCAGCGGCGATGTGAGTGAGGCGCTGAGCTGGCTTACAGAATTAGATAAGGAATATAAATTGTCCGACGATACTTATGGCATCGGCGATTTTATTGATGATCTGAAGCAAAAGGGCTACCTGGACGAAAACAAACAAACAGGTGAAATA
>JBBQSI010000263.1:0-5311 GCA_038213975.1 Chitinophagales bacterium | reverse complement strand
ATACACCACAACCTAATATTGATTAGGCTTACAGTATTATAAAAAGCAGGGACTTAGTTCCTGCTTTTTTGTAGCTGGCTGATAAGCGCCTGCATATCTTTTTGAAGTTTTGCTTCCAGCGCCACCGGCTTTCCAGCATTATCATTAAATTCCAAACGGAAAGCATGGAGGGCCAGGCGACTTAGGATTGGCCTTTCTTCCTCTTCTTTTTTACTCAGGTTGTATTTTTTTTTGAAAGAGGAAACAAGGACCGGTTCACCGTCTCCATAAAGCGGGTCGGCTACAATTGGGTGTCCGACATACTTCATGTGAACGCGAATCTGATGTGTTCTGCCCGTTTCAATCTTGAACTGTACGACCGAAAATCTTCCAAGGTCCTCTAGCACTTCATAATGTGTTATGGATGGTTTCCCTTTTCTTGCCACTATCATCATTCCCTTATGCGAAGGATGTTCCGCAATTATTTCATTTACCGTTCCGGATTTTTCCGGGAGGCTTCCTACAACCAGGCCGAGGTAAATTTTCTCGACCTTCCTGTTTTCGAAGATCTGTGAAAAGTATTTGTGCGCCACCGCGTTTTTCGCCATGATCATCACTCCACTTGTGTCTTTGTCTAAACGATGAACGATGAAAATTTCCCCATACTTATTTTGCAGGTATTTGTAAATTGAAAATTTTGTATCATCAAAACGATCGGGGATTGAAAGTATGCCCGCAGGTTTATTCACTGCAACAAAGTCATTCGTCTCTGCTATGATTTCAATTGTTTTCAGTTATCAGGTTTTGAAATTCGCATTTGAAGCTGGGGTTATTTTTTTCCGCGAAGCATGTGTTTTAGTGCACGTACTTCCGTCTCTGCGAGAAACCGCCATTTGCCGCGTTGTACATTTTTCTTCGTGAGGTCAGCATACATCACGCGGTCCAGTCCACGCACATCATATCCAAGCGATTCGAAAATCCTTCTTACGATTCTATTCCTCCCGCTGTGTATTTCCAGCCCAACAATCGATTTATTATTTGGTTCCGGATGGGCAATTGCGTCCACTTTTATTTCACCATCTTCAAGTTTCAGGCCGGCGAGAATTTTTTCAAAATCAGTTTTTGTCAAGGGCTTGTCCAATTGAACTTCATACACCTTTTTCACCTCAAACTTTGGATGCGTCAGTTTTTGCGTGAGATCTCCATCATTTGTCAACAATAACACACCAGAAGTATTCCTGTCCAGCCGGCCTACCGCATATATTCTCTGGTCTGTTGCCCTTTGCACGAGCTGTAAAACGGTCTTCCTGTTTTGAGGATCATCGCTTGTGGTAATGTAGTCCTTCGGTTTATTTAAAAGAATATACACCAGATTTTTTGTCACAAAAATCCGTTCTCCACTGAACAAAATTTCTTCCGAACCAGTTACCTTAAAACCAGGCTCTTTGATGATGGTTTTGTTCACACTCACTTTGCCGTTAGTGATAAACGAAATTGCATTTCGCCGCGAAGCGATGCCGCAGTGTGCGAGATACTTGTTCAGCGGCATTTCATTTATTTTGCCAACTGCCGGGTTTGCCATTACCGGTAAATTACTTTTTTCTTTTACGGCATTTTTTGACGGTTGTAAAGGCTTGTTGTAAGTTTTTTTTGCAGGTTCTTGACCCTTATTGTTAGCTGCCCTTTTTTCCTCGTAACGTTTTTCGATAGCTCCTGCCCGCTGCTTTTTTGCAAGTTTTTTATCCTGCTTGTGTTTTTCTTTTACAGCAGCGTTGTTTTTCTTTTCAATAAATTTTTTGAAAGGCTGGTTGCTCATGGGCGGGAATTTGCTGTTTTTCAACAGTGACGACTGGCAAAAGTATTACAAAAAAAACAGGCGAATCAATTGTGATCCACCTGCAATTTTCAAAGGGAATAATAATTTGGAATTCTATGAGCGTTTTGAATCGCGATCTTTCATTTCCTCCATTCTTTTAGTTTTAATCTCCTTGAGCTTCTCCAGTTGTTCAGCGGTTAGGATTTTTTCCTCACTGTCACGCTGGCTCTTGCGCAACTCCATTAGTTGGGATTTCTTTTGATCTTCAGTCAAAGATTTGTTTTCGCGGATAGCTACAGCATCCTTTTTGAACGCTTCGTGCTGAGCCTGAAGTTGCGTTTCCTGCTCTTCGGAAAGGGTTAACTCACTTTTTATTTTTTCCATTCTGTCACCGGACATTTTCTTACCCTCGTGTTTGCGGGATGACTTCATGGCAAGCATTTTTGCTCTTTGATCATCTGTCAGGATCGATTGAAATTTTTCTCTTTGCGACTTCTGAAGAGTTGCTTTCTTCTCTTTCAACTGCTGCTGTGTAAAGCTTTTGTCGCTTTCGAGCTGTTTCACCTGTGCCTGGTAATCTTCCCTTATCGACTTTGCTTCCTGCTTTTGCTGATCACTAAGGTTGAGTTGAGACATCATTTGTGATTGCCCGTGCCCCTTATGATGGCGTTTTACATTGGTAGTAGTATGGTCTGATTTTTTTTCAGCACTTTTATCCTGAGCGAAGGAAGCGGTGCTTATCATTGCCATTGTGCCGAGTGCTACGAGGTATTTTTTCATGATCTTATTTTAGATTTTGGATAAATAGACATACCGCTGCCAAACCGGTTTAACCGGCTTGTATGAAGAATATGTTAAAGGAAATATTATTGGAGTGCGGGCTGCGCTGTTTTATTTGCGAGTTGACCGCAGGCAGCATCAATGTCCTTGCCACGGCTTAATCGTAGGCGGACATTTACACGGTGAGCAGCGAGATAATCCATGAACTTTTGCGTGCTGTCTTCGTCAGGCTTGCTGAATTTTGCCTTGTCAATTGGATTGTATTCGATGATGTTCACAAGGTGTACGGGCACCTGCCGGTAAATACTAATGAGTTCATCGGCATCTTTCAGGCTGTCGTTTAGGCCGTTGAATAGTATGTATTCAAAAGTGATGTCGTTCTTTGTTTTTTTATAAAAATCGTTCAAGGCATCTACCAGCGCCTTAATGTGATTGGTTTCGTTAATGGGCATTATGGAATCTCTCTTCACGTCATTGGCTGCATGAAGGGAAAGCGCAAGATTGAACCGAACGCCATCGGTACCCAGTTGATGGATCATTTTGGCGATGCCCGCGGTAGATACGGTGATGCGCTTCGGGCTCATGGCAAAGCCATCATTTGCGGTGATCCGTTCAATAGATTTCAGGACGTGCTTGTAGTTCAGCAAAGGCTCCCCCATTCCCATGAATACGATGTTACTGAGTTTTTTACCGGAGGTTTCAACAGCAATTTTGTTCAGAAGCATCACTTCATCGTAGATCTCGTCAAAGTTCAGGTTGCGCTTTCTTTCTATAAAACCGGTCGCACAAAATTTGCAGCTCAGGCTACAACCTATTTGTGATGAAACGCAGGCAGTCAGCCTGTCTTTTGCAGGGATAAGCACCCCTTCAATGAAGTGTCCGTCAACAGTAACAAACCGGGTTTTGATAGTGCCGTCACTACTGTGCTGAATTTGCTCAGTTGTCAGCGCAGGCAGGGTAAAACTCTCGCTCAGGCGTAAACGCAATTCCTTGCTAAGGTTGGACATGTCGTCAAATGACTGGGCATGCTTTTGCCAAAGCCATTCCCAGAGCTGTTTAGCCCTGTATTTTTTTTCATCAATAGATTCAAAATATCGGAGGACCTCGTCTAGAGAAAGTTCCCGGATATTGCTTTTTGCCTGCATCGCCGCAAAATTAATGCATTGAAGGTTGCCGCTTTCAGCGATCCATGCTAAAGTCAATTCGGAGACATGTTTTAAGTAATATCTTGCAAGCCCAAAATTTCGTTGGCAATGGAAACAGTATACGTAATTGATGCCGTGCGGACTGCAATTGGCAGGTACGGTGGCGCACTCAGTTCGATAAGGCCTGACGATCTTCTTGCAACCACAATCAGAGAACTTCTGGGCAGAAATGGAAGAGTGGATGTAAATGCTATCGAAGACGTGATTGCCGGAGATGCAAACCAGGCTGGTGAAGACAACAGGAACGTGGCACGGATGGCAGCCCTGCTGGCGGGGCTGCCGGTGACTGTGCCGGGTAATACAGTTAACAGGCTCTGTGCAAGCGGACTGCAAGCCATAATGGATGCAGCCCGGTCAATAATGACCGGTGATGGAACTATTTTTTTGGCTGGCGGCGTAGAAAGCATGTCGAGGGCTCCGTTTGTAGTTGGTAAGTCGGATTTAGCTTTCTCCCGTAAAAATGAAATGTATGATAGTACAATAGGTTGGAGGTTTCCTAATAAGCTGCTAACAGAAAAATACTTTCCGCATTCTATGGGGGAAACGGCAGAAAATGTTGCCGGTCAATGGAAGATTTCCCGGCATGCCCAGGACGAGTTCGCCTTTGCGAGCCAGGAAAAATATTATAGGGCGCTGGCAGCTGGCAAGTGGAAAGATGAAATCATCCCTGTTGAATTCACCCCTAACAAAAAGGAAAAAATAATTTTCGAGGCCGATGAACATCCGCGTAAAACCTCAATCGAAAAGCTGGGTCAATTGAAACCTGCCTTTACAAAAGAAGGTACTGTCACCGCTGGAAATTCCTCCGGAATAAATGATGGAGCGTCAATGCTAATGCTTGTCAACAAAAAAGTTTCCGATGAGCTGCAGCTTAAACCTTTGGCGAAAATTATTGGGATGGCAGTCGCGGGCGTAGATCCTGCTATTATGGGTATTGGTCCGGTCCCTGCCAGCAGAAAAGCACTGCAGCGGGCGGGAATTACCGTCGCCGATCTTGGGCTCATCGAGTTAAATGAAGCTTTTGCTTCGCAATCGATAGCCTGCATTCATGACCTCGGCCTCGATCTGGAAAAAGTAAATGTGAATGGGGGCGCTATTTCTCTTGGCCATCCCCTCGGTTGTAGCGGGGCACGCATTTCTACCACCTTATTACACGAGATGAAAAGATCTGGCGTGCAATATGGCCTTGCAACAATGTGCGTAGGGGTGGGGCAGGGCGCAGCAATTGTTTACGAGAATGTCAGCTAATTGTTTTCATCTCTTTGGAAACGGTAGCGCTATTAATCAGAAAAGTGATCCCGAACAGACCGGCTGCGGCGGCAATCACCTTCCAGTCCAGGAATAATGATACGTCTGACACGTCTACCGGCACTGTTTTTACAAAAATAAATTGACCAATTTCTGTAACTGCCAGCGCGAAAATAATGATGGCAACGTAGATGGGAATCCAGCTTTGGAGAACATTTTTCGTTAACCATTTCGGAGAATAACCCAGCGTGATCAGCAAATTTAGATTTTGCTTGCTACGGGC
>JBBQSI010000262.1:0-5321 GCA_038213975.1 Chitinophagales bacterium | reverse complement strand
CCAGGCGCAGCGGTATGTGGAAGTGGTGAATAACGAACCACGCCAGCAACTCATGAGCTACAACCTGGCACGGTATTTTTTTCGCCGAAGCGACTATGGCAGAGCGATCGTCTACTTCGAACGTGCGGGCTATGATAATCTGAGCAATACAGAAATCGCGGATGCAAAATTTGAGTTAGCCTACTCATACTTTTCCCTGAAACAATTTGCCCAGGCCAGGCCATTATTCAATGAGATCCGGCAACTTAAGGATAACAAATACTATTACGACGCAAGCTATTACTACGGCTTCATCAGTTTCCGTGACGGTAATTACAGTGAAGCGCTTAGTGCGTTCAGGACAGTAGAGAACGACGAAAAATACAGATCGCTGGTACCTTATTATATCGCCGATATATATTACGCCCAGGGACAAAGAGAAGATGCACTGAAATATGGGGTGGAGGCCCTCCTGCGAAATGATGTCGAAAACAAGAAAGAGCTCAATTTACTAATCGGCCAAATCTATTTCGAGAAAAAAGAATTTGCCAAAGCGCTGCCGCTGCTGGAAGCGTACGTAAACAGCAGTGAAAAAGTGAGCAAAGAGATCATGTATGAGCTCAGCTATTCCTATTATGATGCCAATAGGATTGAAGAAGCCGTCGAAGGATTCAAGCAACTCAGCAATGAACAGGATTCACTTGGCCAAAACTCTATGTATTTACTGGGAGACCTTTATCTCCGCACTAATCAAAAAGAGAATGCCCGCAATGCTTTTCTGTACAGTGCCAACAACAGCAGCAACCGGAAGCAGCAGGAGATTTCCAGGTTCAACTATGCAAAGTTGTCCTATGAACTTGGTTACCAGGATATTGCCCTGAACGATATGAATCGCTTTCTTGATCTGTATCCTACTTCTGAATATGCAACGGAGGCAAAAGAAATATTGATCCACATTCTTGCGAGCACCAACGACTACACTTCAGCCCTGGCTTTGTACGCATCATTCGACAAACCGACACCTTCCATGCAAAAGGCTTATCCAAAAATTTTATTTGGAAAAGCAACTGAATTGATCAATGACGGTAAAACAGAGCAGGCCGATGAATTACTGCAAAGGATAATTTCTGACCCCAATGCCGGAGCTGTGCTACCTTATGCTTACTTCTGGAAAGGTGAAACTGCGTACAGGCTGGGACGTTATGATGAAGCCGTGAGAAATATGAATTCCTATTTGCAGGCTGGCGGTTACCAGGGCGAAGCCAACCCAAATGCAGCCCGGTATGTACTCGGCTATTCTTATTTGAAAACTGAAAACTGGCCTATGGCGCTTTCTAATTTCAAAGAATTGTCGGGGGCAATGAAAGCACAATCAGGCTCTATGGTAGAGGATGCGCATGTGCGTACAGCCGATACTTATTTCATGATGAAAAATTATGGTGCGGCACGGACGATTTACCAAAATGTAATTGATAAAGGACTCCCGCAAGGCGACTACGCACTCTACCAGGTTGCGTTGATCAATGGAATCTCCAACCCCGCAGAAAAAATAAAAACTTTCAATGCGTTGGTACAGCGCTATCCGAAGAGCGATCTTGTAGCCGAATCTTACCTGCAAACTGCCAATACATATATGGCGCAGGAAAAATTTCGCGATGCCATTCCATATCTGAACAAAGTGTTGGAAATGCCATCAGCCTCCGGGCAATACCCAAAGGTTTACCTCAAGCTGGGGCTATCCTATTACAATATGAATTCCAACGCGGAAGCCTTGCAACAATATGAAAAACTAGTTTCGCTCTACCCGCAGTCAGACGAAGCAGACGAAGCAATGGAAAATATTCGCAACATTTATGTCGAACAGGGGAGGACGAGCGACTATGTTGACTTTGTAAGGAAAGCCGGCAGATCTGTAAGCACATCGGAAGCTGATTCACTCACCTACACGGCCGCGGAGCTAAAACTTTCAAACGGAGATTGCACAGGAGCAATCAAGGCCTTTACCGATTACCTGGCAAAGTATCCGCAGGGGGGCCATGCGCTTGAGGCAACTTTCTACAAAAGCGATTGCCAGTTAAAAGCAAAGGATTGGAAAAATGCCGTGGCAGGTTTTGAGAAAGTATTGAGCTTTGGCAGCAATAAATTTGCAGAGCGCTCGGCTTTTGCAGCCGCGAGGACCTACTATTTCGAATTGCAGGATTACGAAAAAGCCAAACAAAATTTTACAAAATTGAATGAGCTCGCAACGACACCGCTCAATGAATTAGAGGCATTACGTGGTTTGGTGCGGAGCTACTATCAAACAAAAGATTTCACCGCCGCCAACACCAGCTCCCAGGAACTGCTGACAAAGAAAGGCCTGAGCACAGACGACCGTGCAATTGCAAATTTAGTTTTAGGTAAATCCCTTCAATTGAGCAACCGATGCGATGAAGCGATTGGTGCCTTCAAACAAGTAGCGGCTGTAAATAAATCCGTCTGGGGCGCTGAAGCCCGTTACGAAATTGCCAATTGTTACTTAACCCTGGGTCAACTGAGTGACGCTGAAAAGGCAGGAATGGCCGTGATCAAAGAGACAGCCTCTTACGATTTTTGGGTAGCGAAATCGTACATTCTCCTGGGCGATGTGTTCCTTCAGCAAAAAGATTATTTCAATGCAAAAGCTACTTTTCAAAGCATCGCCGATAATGCCACTTTCCCTGAAATAAAAAAGGAAGCACAGGATAAACTTGCCAAAGCGGTGGCTGAAGAGCAACAAAATTCCAAAGTACAGAGCGGCGGAGGCAAATAAAATCCAACTTCCAGACAAAAGAAATCCATGCAAGTTTTTTCAAATTATTTTAGAATTTTTCTGCCAGTCTTGCTTGTCGTGGCATGCAGTCAGTCTTCAATGGCGCAGAGGGATACCACTAACCGGCAAACGATAGAGATCACGTCGTCTTACAAGCCTGTGCTGCGAGACCCGGTCAAGATCAACCTTTATGCGTCGCCGTTAGATAAGAGTGCACAGCCGGTACGCCTCACCTATAATATTCCGCCGCACAATCTATTTTTCGCCTACAAGCCTGTTCCTCTAGATCCACTGGTGCTGCTACCTGATACTTCTTTACAACTTGGTGAAAGAAACCAGTTGAAACTTGGTTACGGAAGTTTCAAAACGCCATTTGTCGCGGGGGCTTTCAGCCTTGGAGATGGAAAAAACAGCTTGCTTAATCTATACGGCAATTATGTATCATCCCGGGGCAACATTAAGCACCAGGATTTTAGTGAGCTAAATATTAAGGGTGCTGGAAGCCTATTCTCAGAGAAGAACGAAACTTATGCCTGGGCTGGTTTTGCACAACATGAGTATCACCAATACGGTTATAACCATGACGTATTTGACTTCGATAAAACTACGCTCAGGAGAAGCTTCCAGGATTTTTCCGCGGGTGCAGGCTATCGCAATACTGCAGTGAATGACCTTAATTTTATTTACAATCCTCATGCGGAATTCCACGCCTTTTCCCGCGAGAATAAGGCCACGGAAACCACGCTTATGCTGAACATACCGGTCGAAAAAAAGTTTAGCGAAAACGTGGCGGTCAAGGTAAACGTTATCAGTAATTTCAATCATTATAAAGTAAAGGACTCGACTAATTTTATTACAAATAATCTTTTCCAACTAGCGCCAGAACTGGTCTACTTTTCGGAGATTTTTACCTTGCACGCGGGTGCTACCCCGGCCTGGAACAATAAAGAGGCCGTTCTGCTTCCTAACGTGTACGGTGAGCTGCAGTTGCAAAACAAGGTACTGATGATACAAGGCGGCTGGATTGGAAAATATACGCCTAACAGCTATCGCACATTAAGCGCGATGAACCCATATATGTCTGATCCCACCTTTTTAAAAAATACAAAAGAGACTGAATTTTATGGCGGCATAAAAGCGTCAATCGACCAGCACTTTAATGTAAACGCCCGTGCTTCCGTGATCTCGTATACTGATTACCCGCTTTTCATAAACGATCCGTCAGACCAAAAAAAGTTCATACTTATTAACGAAAGAAAATTAAACAATTTTCAAATACATGGCGATGTCAGTTATGTCAGCCAGGACCGCTTTTCACTTACCGGAGGGCTGGATCTCAATTCATATGGAGGACTGAAAGACAATGAAAAAGCCTGGCATTTATTTCCGCTAAAACTCACAGGCAGCCTCAGATGGAATGTGCTGGAGCAGCTTTTGATCAAAAGTGACCTGCTGGCCTTTTCCGGCAGCAAAGCTTTATTGGGAGACGGTTCTGTGAAAAATCTAAAAGGTGGTACCGACCTCAGCGTAGGAGGGGAATTCAAGGTGACACCGAAGTTTAGTGCATGGGTAGACCTTAATAATGTTTTGAACAGCAACTACCAGCGCTGGAACAATTACGAAGTCTACGGCCTGAACGTAATTGGGGGAATACTCATACATTTTTAAGGAATGCAGATGCCAGATTTTATCTGATATTTGTCGCCATGCAGGAACACATCATCGCCTATCTGGCTCAAAATAAACATTGTAACCTGCCGGGTATTGGTCGTGTAGTTCTCGACTGGAAAAAAGCGGCGTTCGATGTCGCTGACAAACAATTTCTTCCACCATCGCCGCTGGTAACTTTTGAACTGGCAGACGTACAGGGCGATGATGATTTCATCCGGTACCTATCAGATCGTGCAAATGTCACCACCGGGTTCGCTACCGGCGAATTTGAAAAATGGTCGTCACAGGCAACTGCCGCGCTTGAAAACAACAAAACCGTTTCCCTGCAACCTTTTGGGGAACTCAAAAAAAATGGATTGGGTGATGTAGAATTCATTCCCGCTGAATTACCCCCCCTGTTTGAAAAAATTAATGCCGAGAGAGTGGTACATAGGGACCGGCATGCCGTGCTGGTAGGAGATAAAGAATCCAACAATGATGAAATGACACGGTTTTTAGACACAACTGTGCTCGCAAAAAAAGAAAGCTGGAAGTTTTGGGCGCTTGTACTTTTTGGGCTAGCCGTGATCGTTATTTTATTTTATTTCATTTTTAATGGCTTTGAAAAAAATGGAATTGGCAATAACAGCAAGATAGATTTGAAGACCACACCCGTTCTACATAAGACGGTGACACAATAGTAGCTTATTTCAATCCTTTAACGAGCATCGGCATTACATACAAACTTTTTGAGGCGGTGATAAAAAGCTGGTCATTGCTTTTTCCGCCAAAACAAAGATTCGCTGTCCAGTCTTCGTCGATAGGAATGTGCGCAATTTGTTTCCCCTGCGGATTGAAAATCGTAACTCCCTTTCCTGTTACATAAAAATCTCCCCGTTCA
>JBBQSI010000261.1:0-5336 GCA_038213975.1 Chitinophagales bacterium | reverse complement strand
GGAAGTGCGGCAGCATCGGCAGGGTTAAAGGAAGGCGACGTGATTCAAAGCATTGACGGAATAATGCTTTCTTCATCAACTGAATTTTCGGAACGGATAGCCCGCCATAAGCCCGGCGATGCGGTAAAGCTGACGTATTTGCGCAATGCCAATGCCGCAACAGCTACCGTAATGCTAAAAGGTGAAGAAGCAAAAGCAACGGTAAAAGCCGACGAGCTTCAGGAAATATACCGGCGTCTTGGCGCCAGCTTCTCACCTCTTACAACCGCCATAAAGCAACGCTTTAATTTAACGAATGGAGTGTTGGTAACGGCCGTGCGCCGCGGCGGTTTCTTTGACCAGGCAGGTATTCCACCGGGTACAATCATTGCCTTTATTAACAGCCGGCCTGTGAATAGCCCAGAGGATATTAATGCCGCGTTGCTGGTAGCACAAAGAAGCATAATACAAATTCTTGCTATTGCCCCTGACGGCTCCAAGGTGATTTTTGATTTATCGTTGGGAACATGAGGACGATTGTACCCTAATAGAAACAACGGTTTACGGAAATAATTGCAAGACAAGGGGTAGAAGTATGGCGATGCCAAATAACGCTTGCAGTCTAAAAGGGGGTACGGCAGAAAGCAAAACAATTCAGCCAGCTTTCTTTTTTGCATCTTTTGCCCGCTGTACATCCTGCTCTGTTGTTTGGGCATTTTTTTCGTTTTCCTGCACACTATTTTCGCCGCTTTCCACCCGAACCACCTGCACGGTCACTGCATATTTATCCGGCCTTATTTCAGATCCATACTTCAACGCATAGGCCTTGGTAAACTCCGCTCCAAAATATAAAATGACTGACGAGTAATAAATCCACAACAATAGTACAACCAGCGAACCCGCCGTGCCGTAAGTGCTTGCCACATTGGTTTTACCGATATAAAAAGTAATACAGAATTTGCCGATCATAAAGAGTACAGCGGTAAACAAAGCGCCTGCTGCCACGTCCTTCCACTTGATGATGGCATCCGGCAGCACTTTAAAAATAATAGCAAACAAACCTGCAACAACGAGCAAGGTAAGCAGGAGGTTGAATACGTAAACCACCAACACGGCCACATGCGGGAACATCTGTTGCAGCTTGGTCATAAATCCCTCAAGTAAGGCATTTGCCACCAAAGACACCAGCAATAAAAACCCAAGTCCCGCAACGATGGTAAAGGACAAGAGCCTGTTTTTTACCATCAGTTTCCAGCCCGTATTTTCTTTTATCTTAAGGTTCCATATCGTGTTGATGGAATCCTGCATTTCGTTAAAGGCGGTAGTAGCTGCAATCACCAACGTAACAAAGCCTATCACCGCCGTAAAGCTGCTGCCCGAAACTGAGGCATTCTTTAAAATTTCCTGTATTTGAAGGGCTGCTCCATCACCCACCATGCCGCTTATCTGACTGTAAATTTTTCCTTCTATTGCCTGTCGCCCCCAGAACAGGTTAGAAAAGAAAATAACAACCAGCAACATAGGACCTATGGAAAACACCGTGTAATAAGCAAGCGATGCACTTAACTTGAGCACTTTGTGGCGGCCAAATCCGGCACCGGCATCTTTTAGTAACTGCCAAAAATTTTTGATTTTTTGCATGATTAGCTTTAAAGTTTAGAAATAAGGACAGGCGGATAGGTTTACATTTTATCAACACAAAGAATGTGCAAAACCACAATGACTTCGTAAGAAAATGAACCGTTGCTTACTCAATAAACAACTTCACCGAGTCAGAACGAATTCGTTGCTTCAGCCATGCAGCTAACTTAATTCGCTCCGCTGTTGCGAGGCGTTTGCTGAAGCTTGTTGTAAACAGACTAATGGTATCCCTTCGGGTAGAATCAAGGTTGTAAACGATGCCTTGCGACAAGGTGTACCACCGCATGTCCGGATAAAGGCTGGAAAGTTCTTTTCCTAAATCAGGGATAGGCAGGTTAATTTTTTGAGGGGCAGTAACTATCGAATCCTCCCCGCTTTTTTCCGTAAACATTTCGGATAAAATGCTTGCCTTTATTTGTGCCAGGTCAAATTCTTTATTCGCATCCAAACCTTGGTGCACCACCAGCTTTGTGCTGTCGAGCGAATAAAGACGCAGCCTCTTTTGCAGTGAGTCCAGCACAGGTTCCGGCAGTTCCTCTCCAATCAGCAATAGATCAATGATGCTTTTTTTACCATCCATTTTATAGCTGCGGTTTACTACCTGTGTACGCTGAAAATGGAATTCTTTTTGCACAAACCGTTTGGCGTTGCTTTCAAAAATACTTCGCTGCACAATTTTATAGGCCAGGTAAGTACTCGGAATAACTGCAATGGCTACGACTATCCAGATGTAATGAATCACTCTTTTCTCTGAGGCCATATTTGAAAATTCCTTCTTATGAAACTTCAGGTGTTTTACAATCAGGAAGGTGGCCAGGCAAATGAGTAAGCTGTTGATACAAAAAAGATAAAGGGCACCTAATAGAAAATACCATTTACCCATGGCGAGGGCAAAACCCGCTGTGCAAAGAGGCGGCATTAAGGCGGTGGCAATGGCCACACCGGGTATCACATTGCTCTTTGATTTGCGGGTGCCAGCTACGATGCCCGCAAGGCCTCCAAAGAAAGCGATAAACACATCCCAAAGCGATGGATTGGTTCTCGCCAACAATTCAGAACTGGCATCGTGCAGTGGTGTAATGTAAAAATAAAACGCAGATGTAATGATGCTGATGACTGCGGCAATGGTTACGTTCTTAACCCCTCTTTTTAAAAGTTGCAAATCGTTGGTGCCAACGGCAAGTCCCACCGCCATGATGGGGCCCATGAGTGGCGAAATTAACATGGCGCCAATGACAACCGCTGTGGAATTTACATTCAATCCAATGGAAGCGATAAAGATGGCGAAGATGAGCGTCCATAAATTGGTGCCTTTAAAGCTAACGTCATGCTTGATGGTTTCCACAATCTCTGCTTCTTCGGCCCGGTCTTCATCCAGGCTAAAGCGTTCCCTGATAAAATTTCGTATGGCTTTTAAAATCTCCTTCATTCCTTGCTTGCTTTTGTGGCTAATTTTTTTGCCAACTTTCCAATAGTTAATCCTTGTACAAGAATGCTGAATACCACAATGATGTAGGTGACGGACACAATCACATCTCTGTACTCACCTCTCGGTAACGATAAAGCCAGCGCTACGGAAATGCCGCCCCGCAGGCCGCCCCAGGTGAGCAGCGGAATTAAATGTCGTTCAAAAGACCGGCGAAAGGATAACACCAACGTTGGTAAAAAAACTGAAACAAAACGTGCAGACAATACCAGGAGAATGGCAATTAATCCCAGCCAGATAATGTTGCCGCCAAACGATAGTACGATCATTTCAAATCCAATGAGGATAAAAAGCAAGGCATTTAAAATCTCATCTATCAGCTCCCAAAATTTATTGAGGTAATCACTGGTAATATCCGACATGGCCAATGCCTTTCCTTTATTGCCGGTAATTATGCCGGCCACCACCATTGACAGCGGACCGGAAATATGCAGATAACTCGCCAACAAATAGCCACCCATCACCATAGCAAGTGTAATTAGCACTTCTACCTGGTATTGGTCAATGGAGCGAAGCAGGTAAAACCCCGCATAGCCTAAAACAATTCCCCATAAAATACCCCCGCCTGCTTCTTTTAAAAATAAAATACCTATGTCGCCTACCGATAAAGTATCTGTCCCTATTTTCGCTATCTCCAAAATGCTGATAAACACCACAACGCCTACACCATCATTAAAGAGCGACTCCCCGCTTATTTTCATTTCAATGGAGGCAGGAATTTTTGCCGCTTTTAAAATGCCTAAAACTGCAATGGGGTCGGTGGGAGAAATTAAAGCACCAAATAACAGGCAATAGATAAACGGAATGGTTATGCCAAAAAGAGGAAAGATAAAATACATGCCTGCACCAATGATGGCGGTGGATAATAAAATGCCAAGGGTAGCATAGGTAGCAATGGGTACAAGCGCCTTTTTTAGCTGATTTAGATCTACGTGAATAGCGCCGGCGAAAAGCAGAAAACTAAGCATGATGCGCATCAGCAGGTTTTCAAAATCAAGGGAGTTGATAATGGCCGAAGGCTGCTGCAATGTATCGGGGTAATACTTGCCTACGCCTAAAATAGCCAGGGAACAAAGCAGCGATATCAACATCACGCCAATGGTGGCAGGTAATTTAATAAACCTGTGGTTAATGTAGCTGAAGGCAGCGGTAAGAACGATAAGAAGTGTGAGAATACTATAAATGCCTGTCACCATGCCAACGAAGTTAGTTTACCAGGAGTAAAAAAAACATTGCTTTATACGAAGGAAGGTGAATGTACGCCTATACTCTTATGCCTAGCACAGGCACATGAAAGTTGTTGATTAATTTCTCGGCATGTGGGCCAATAAAACCTGGCTTTGTAATGACATCTAAATAGAATAAGAACCACTAGATCCGGCTTCCTGTTTTGAGCGTGCTCTATCACTGCCTCTGCTATAGCGGTGTTAACTCCCCATAAGGTATGCACTATGCTAGCGCTTACTTTTAATGTACTTTCAATCTCCTCAACGATTTTATCTAAAATGATTATATCCATTTCTAATTGTTGATAGGATGATCACAGTATATTAATGGAGGCATATTTGTTGATATACTCGGATGCGATTGCAAAGTGCCTTAGTGTGACGGTAACCGGCCGGATGGGAAAAAGCAGCATTTCGAAGGATGATTGCTTTTCGTTTTGGAGGGACGGTTAAAACCGGGAGGCAGCGTATTTAATGGTGTTATAGGTGTTGCTTCCAATAAAGCCGTCACGGTAACCTCAAGCACCGTGCGTGCCCATAACAATCAGCTCAACCGCATACCGCAAGCTTACTTTCTGAATGACTTCAACCACATTTCCTTCGTCTTTCATCACCAACGGATTGACCTCATTTTTGTGCTGCACGGCACTTGCGAACGCTCACAAAACATCAGTACTTGTAGATCCTGAGAAGTGGTTATCTTTTGGCTTTCGGCCTTTGCATGCGCCGCTTCCGTAACATGTAAAAAATAAATAGCAGCGTTATGCTTTTTTGAAAGGGCTACCGCCGTATCAAGAACATTCGATGATGACTCACTTAGGTCAATGGGCACTAAAATATTTTGAATGGAATAAGGTTTCATTTCGGCTGAGATGATTTTAAAAGGAATGAAGAACTTTGTTCAGCAGAAGGCGCTGACCTTTTTTTCAGCGAATCCGTTAGCAGAATATTCGCCGACATGATAGAATCATTTTGTAACATCAGTTGCCGCGCCTGGTCCTGGT
>JBBQSI010000260.1:0-5337 GCA_038213975.1 Chitinophagales bacterium | reverse complement strand
TAAATCATAAAAACTTGCATCAACCTGGTGGTCCTGTACGTTGTAGCCAATAGACAATAAATCGCCCGACGTATTAAACAGGAAATCCCATTCCATATTTACAAAGTCATCGCATTTTTTTGCGAGATTTTTAGTTGCATTAATTATCCAGTTGACTTTAGAAATTGTATTCGTTAAAGAAGTTTGAAGTTGCTCAAGCCATTGAATGTCTCCTGGGGTATTGGTTACCGTTAGTTCGTCATTTACCTTGATCTGTAATTCATTTGCCGTTCCTAATAATTCATTTAAAGAAGAATTTATATTCAACGATAGAAGATCTTTATATTTATCCGGAGCACCTTCTGATAGCATCCACGGGGCAAATATTTGTGCATGTTCATTAATGCGTTGCAGTTGTTTATTAAGCAATTGCTTCCACCAATAGGTTTCACTTTCCGGGTCATTATTTAAGTTCTCAATTATAGCATTAAAGTTTTTTTGCAAAGATTCACCGGATGTTTTTAGATTATTATATGTCGCTACATCCTTGCTGCAAGCGGTTTCGACATCCAATGTAAATTGTTTTAGTAACTCAATTTCATTTTCCGTTAGCGTATCAGTAAGTACACGTAACGTATCCCGAAGCCCTTCAAATAATTTTACACCCTGAATTTTTTGACGGGATAAGTCAACCAACCCTTGCTTCAATACAAGTAGATGCCCGGCAAGATTTCCACTATCTACCGTAGATACGTACCTGGGAAGTAATGGCTCCAGTGATGTTGTATCATACCAATTGTAAAAGTGCCCGTTATAGCGTTCCATTTTCTCCATGGAACTTATGGTGTGTGAGGTCTGCTCAATAAACTGTGCCGTGGTTATATAACCAAAGTCACTGGCCGTTAAACCGGCGAGCAGCGAGAGCCCAATGTTGGTTGGAGAGGTTCTGTGTGCTAATTGTTCATCCGGTTGTTCCTGGTAATTATCCGGGGGCAACCAGTTGTCTTCAATTACAATAAAACGTTCGAAGAAACTCCAGGTTTTTCTTGCGAGTTTTCGTAAAAAAATATTTTGTTCATTGTTAAGTATGGCAACCTGCCTCTTTAATGGTTTGCTGACAAACCAGGTAACAAAAGGGGCAATGAGCCAGAGTATAAGAATTGGCCCTGCTATTAACAGCTTTGCCGGTGAATATATTAATAACCATGTGAAAACAGCCAGGGCAATTGCCGGCTCAATCCACATGGCATAATAGGATGCATACAAGGTTGATTTCCGGGCATTTTCCGAATTGCGTGAAGGATTCCATTCCAGTAATTTTTTCCTGGAAACCAACATACGCCATAACGTATTTATGATTGCAGTGAAATTAGAAAAAGCTTCGTACGGCAGGCAGATTAGTGTAAATAAAGTGTTTACTACAATGTCCTTTATGTTACGAAGTGAATTGTTGATGTGGTGCTTTAAGATTACATCTTTTGGTTTCCGGATAGTATCCCAAAGGGAAGTAATAAAAATTGGAAAAACGATGATTGCTGAAACTGTAAGCGTCCAGAAAAAGGAAGAGCGTAATACAAACCAGGCAAATAACAGCAGCAAAGTGAGTGCGATAGGTACAAGGCTACGCCTGATGTTATCGAATATTTTCCAGCGAGACAATCCCGAAAGCGGATTTTTATATAGATGCCTTTTCGGTCCCGGAACAACCGGTAAAATCCAGGAGAAAATTTGCCAGTCTCCACGAATCCAGCGTGACCGCCTTTTCATATCCGCATAATACCTGGTTGGATATTGCTCAAACAGTTGTACATCGCTCACTAAACCTGAGCGTATATAACAACCTTCAAGAAGATCGTGGCTCAGGATATTATTTTCAGGGAATCTCCCTTTTAATGTTTTTTTAAAAATATCTACCTCATAAATTCCTTTACCAATAAAAGAACCTTCCGCAAATAAATCCTGGTAAACATCAGAAGAGGCACGGGTATAAGGATCAATGCCAGGTTCATTGCCATGCATTCGGGCATATAGCGAGCCGGTTAAATCGGGCAGGCTAACGGTCACCCGTGGTTGTAATATGCCATAGCCTTTTGTTACCCTTTTCTTTTTTTCACTGTACCAGGCCCGGTTCAGGGGATGGGCCATTGTCCCAATTAATTTCCACGCCAAGCCCATTGGCAATTGCGTATCTGTGTCGAGGGTGATCACGTATTTTATATCAGGAAAAATGGATTGATCACCAATGACCAGTGAAAAGAAATCTTTTGGATTTCCACGCAGCAGTGAATTTAACTCGGAAAGTTTTCCGCGTTTTCTTTCATAACCCATCCAGGCATTTTCCTGTGGATTCCAGTTGCGCGGGCGATGAAAGAGAAAAAACAAATCATTCTTTTCTCTTTTATATTTTTTATTTAACGCCACGATTCTTTCTTCTGCTAAATCCAGGAGAGATTGATCTCCGGGAAGCGTTTGTTGTGAAGCATCCGTAAAATCGGTTAATAAGCCAAAATGCAAATTGTCATTCCTGTTTGCCAGGAAACGCACTTCCAGTGCTTCCACTAAATTTTCTATTTCACCGGCGTTGGTAAGCATTGCAGGTATTACAACCAATGTGCTGGAATCAAAAGGAATTTTACGGGAGAAATCCATTCTTGGCAACAAATTTGGCTTCACCAATAAAGTAGAGAAAAAATTAACGAGGGATATGGCAAGTTGGCTTGCTGAAATAAGCGACAGCAAAGCTATTGGCAAAAGAATCCACAGGCTTTTTGTTTCAAAATCAGCATTTATTAAAATTGCTGCGGTTAAGGCAAATGTGATGAGAAGAATAGAAGACAGGTAAAGTAAAAATGAATGATTGCCGAAAGCGCGGCTTACTCTTTGCCCGGCAGGGACTTTCCTTGTTGCCGCTTTCTTAGTTTGATATAATCCGTCTCCTATAAGGTAGTAACCAACATGAGTAGTGCGCTGATCCTCGCCAATTGTACCCGCATATTCTTTAGCTAACTTTATCGCTATCCGGGCAACTTCCTGCTCGCTTGATTTGCTCGTTTTTGCAATAGACTCTACCACATGCCTGTACCGGTCGCGGGTAGCGAAATCCATTGAGCCATAAGTACCACAATAGTCTTCGCGAAGCGTTTGCTCAACAATACTATTTGTTTCTACAAAGTCACGCCAGTCCATTGCTCCAAGCATGCGGAGACTGCCAATGCTATTGCTTATAGAAACCTGGTCTGCAGCCTGTTTTTGATTTTCGGCATTGACCAACTCATTACCCGTTAACCCACTTTCCGATAATTGAAGTTCGATCCAGTTAAGCGGCAATGCAAGCTCAGGGCCTTTGCCCCGCAACTGGCGTATTAATTCCGCTACGAATGCACTCACCATTGGAGGATTGGATCGGGCCATGTCCGCGATTACCAATATCAGGTTTTTAGGATCTTTCTCCACCTTTTCAATCATCTCCTCCGCCCAATAATCGGCAAGATTTTTATCAACCCTGTCAATAGCGATCCGGGCTGACACACGTCTTATATTTTCAATCAGTGCAAGCCTGAGCATAATCGGTATTGCCCATAATTCCCCCAATTTCAAATTGGTAACCGTTTGATAAGCCCTCACAAAACCGTCCAGGCTCTCAATATCTATCCTTCCATCGCTGTGAGAGATAATCTCGAGTACGATATCATAAATACGCGTTATGCCTGCAGACGTGCTATCAAAAAGCTGGGGTAAGTCTTCGCTATAATTTTTAGGGAAATGTGTTTTAGCGATTCGAATATGCTCTTCTAAAAGATAAAAATTATCTATCAGCCATTCCCCTGCCGGTGTAACCTGGTATTTTCTTTTTATCGAATCAGTGAGAAGTTTGCGTACTTCCTGCAAAAGAATTTCGTTATCAGCAAGACGTACGAGTAAATGATCCGTAGCAGGTTTGGTACTTAACTTATGTTTTTCCGCCAGCGTTTTACCAAACCTTTCCATTTGCTCTGAGGTGAATAACTCCTCCCTGAGTGGCTCTTCATTTAAGTAATTGAGTTTAGCATCACCTGGCTGAAAAAAAGATCTCATGTTGGAGATTAGTTCATAAGCAGTAGGTATAAATTTCAATTTCATGAGATCTTTTCTTTAACGTATAAAGCAGCATTGACAAGGGTTTGCGCTTCTTCAATAATTTTTTTCAAATGATCTTTGTCCAAAAAGCTTTCAGCATAAATTTAATGAATGTCTTCTGGGCCGGATGGTCGTGCCGCAAAACCATCCATTTTCAGTTATTACTTTCACGCCACCTATTGATGCATTGTATCCAGGTGCATTGGTCAATATAAGTTTAATTTCTTCACCGGCGAGTTCTTTGTGGTTTATTTGCGGAGCCGACGTTGTTTTAATTTCTCTTTTTGTTCAGGGGTTGCTTTTGCTTGTATACGATCATAAAAAGGTTCACCAAATTGTTTAGTAAGATCATTATATATGGCGCCTGGTTTGCCGGATGACGGATTAATTTCCATAATTTCTCTTTAAGCTTTTATCTTTTCCATGTCTTTGCTGTATTCTCCACGCAGCGCCGCTGAATCAAGTTTTGCTCGCTTATATAATAACTTCTGTGCTTCCTCCACATTTGCTTCCTGTCCTTTCCAAGTATCTAAAGCGGGTTGTTGAATAGCTCTTGCAAAAGAAAAGGTAACGATCCACGGCAAGTGGGTTGCAAACTTTGTGTGTATCGCATTCAAATGCGCAGCCGCATCTTCAGGCGATTGTCCACCTGATAAAAATGCAATGGCAGGCATAGCCGCAGGGACGGATGCAAGCAAACAATTCACGGTAGCGTCAGCAACTTCATCAATGGTGTTTTGAATAGCGCTTTCTGTTCCGGCAATTACCATATTCGGCTTTAAGATCATTCCTTCCAACTCAATTTTGAATTGATACAACTGATAAAAAAGAATTTTCATAACCTTCTCTGTTACATCATAGCACCGTTGTATGGTATGATTACCCGTCATCAACACTTCAGGTTCTACAATCGGTACAATGCCTGCTTTCTGGCAAAGTGCTGCATAACGTGCAAGTGCATGAACATTGGCTTTAATACATGCTGTGGTTGGAATGTCATCGCCAATCGCAATTACGCCGCGCCACTTGGCAAAACGGGCGCCCATTGTTTTATATTCGGCTAAACGATCACGCAACCCATCCAAGCCTTCCGTAACTTTTTCATTGGGAAAACCAGCCATAGGCTCAGCACCTGTATCAACTTTTATCCCCGGGATGATACCGGCTTTTACCAGTACATCTGTCATCGGCACACCATCTTTTGTTTGCTGCCTGATGGTTTCATCATACAAAATGGCACCG
>JBBQSI010000259.1:0-5343 GCA_038213975.1 Chitinophagales bacterium | reverse complement strand
TGGCGTAGCATTTACTGACTTCACCAACCGGTTTTTCAATGTATCAGCCAATGATGAAATGGGTGCCACGGAATTCATGATCTCGTGCGTCATCACACTCAGCAAGCGTTGCCAGGCCATGCTCTCACTTTCATCGAGGGCTTCACTGATATTTTGAAAGGCGATCAATTTGAAAACTTTACCCTCTGTTTGAAATGCGGTAGCAGATAGCAGGATTTTGAAAGAACCTTTTTCTAAATGGGCTTTCGTCACTTTTCCCTCTCCGGGTTTTAGGTTCACAACATCGGTGTACAATTCATTATCTCTTTTTTGCAGGGAGTGGATAGTTTTCAGATAGGGAAGCTGGAGCATTTGTTTCAGCGACTCATTCATCCACATCACTTCGCCTCCTTCGTTCTCATAGGAGAGGATTCCCGTTTCAACAAGCTCCAAGATTTTTTGCAGGTATTGGTATTGCGTCTCTTTTTCCTTACTGATGATTTTGAAGGTCCTATTGATCTGGTTGAAGCCCTTGCGCATGGGCTGCAACTCGGCGGGAGCATGCTTTTCATCGAAATACCTGGAGAAGTCGCGGTAGTGTATTGACTCTACAAACTGGTTGATCTCCTCAAGCGATTTATGCTGAAACCGGTATAACTCTACCAACTGGTAAATGATCACTGGCACTATGATGACCAGGTACAGGTGCTGGCCTTTCGTGATCATAAATGCAGACGCCAGCAGCGTGAGGAATAACAAAATTATCCTCACGATGATCCGGAATTCCAGGCGTTTAACCATGACTGTAAGTTATTTGTTTTTCTACGTAAGCGACGTTCGCATTTCGCATAAGTCAATCTTCAATACCATTTTAAATATCATATTTACTAAGCCTGCGATACAAGGCCGTTCGGGTAAGGCCAAGTTCCTTCGCTGCGCGGCTAATATTACCATTGTGTTTTTCGATCACGCGGAGGATGGTGTTTTTTTCGACGGTATTAAGATTTAGATCTGCCGGCTCCTTTTCGTTAGAAACAGTGCTTTCTATCGGAGAAAAGATCAGGTCTGAAGAAGACAGTTCTTCGCCATCTGCCATAATCACCGCCCGCTCCATGGTATATTGTAATTCACGAACATTTCCGGGAAAAGTGTATTGACGAAGTTTTTCCAGCGCCTTATTGTCAAACACCGGTTCCGGCTTCATGTATTTGGAAGCATATACTTTTGAAAAATGTTTGGCCAGCATGATGATGTCATCGTTACGTTTTCTCAGTGGAGGAATAACAATTTCAACTGTATTGATCCGGTAGATCAAATCCTTTCGAAAGCGATTTTCATTGGCTAATTCTGATATCTGTAAATTGGTGGCACAGATAAGGCGAATATCAATATCAATGGCCTGATTGGTGCCGAGGCGCGTCACCTGCCGGTTCTGCAAAACGCTAAGCAGCTTTGCCTGCTGCTGAAGGGAAATGTTGCCAATCTCATCTAAAAAAAGTGTGCCACCGCCCGCAGATTCAAACCTCCCCGCACGATCTTCAGAAGCGCCTGTAAAGGAACCTTTTTTATGGCCGAATAGCTCGCTCTCAAAAAGCGTTTCGGTAAGAGCGCCCACGTCCACTTTTACGAAAGGCTTGTCAGCCCTCAGTGATTGCTGGTGTATAGCCCGGGCTATCAGGTCTTTACCGGTACCATTTTCTCCAAGTATTAAAATATTCGCATCTGTAGGTGCTATCTTTTCTATTTTATAAAATATATCCTGCATCACCTCTGACTCGCCCAACAACTCTTTCCCAATTACGGAATCGCCTGACGTTGCAGACGCGGAGGCCGGTTTGCCCTTTTGCTTAAGGCACTCTTTTATCGTGGCGATCAGGCGTTCATTATGCCAGGGTTTTATCACAAAGTCTGCTGCGCCTTCTTTCAATGATCTTACTGCAAGATCAATATCGCCATAAGCCGTGATCATAATTACGGAAGCCTCGGAACCAAATTCACGAATTTTCTTAAGCCAAAAAATTCCCTCGTTACCGGTATTTATCGAACTGGTAAAATTCATGTCCAGCATGATAAGGTCATACTTTTGTTTGGCCAACTGTGCCCTGATGTTTTCCGGATTTTTTTCTGTGATAACTTCCTTCACTTCGGTTTTCAGGAGCAGGCGGACTGCAGTCAGCACATCTGTGTCGTCATCAATGATCAAAACGCAGGCATTCTTTAATTGCATATTTTAAAAATTATTTTTTCTATTATTTGAATGTTGAGTACTCAGGTGAGTATGGAGGTGATAATTATACCATTTTCTCAAATAAATGAAAATGAGTAAGTTGTCTGCTTCTCCAAATTTTATTTGTATCGAAAACGTACAGTTTCTGTTTCGAAATGCAAATACACCACTTATTGATGATCCAACCTAAAATTGTGCTTGCCGAAAGAATGCCCGGTGTCAATCTTTCGGTTCGTCGATTAAACACCAGCTTTTTTTGAAAAGCTGTTTTAAGCTATGAGTACTGTATCGAAACCGGACACTTCTTGTATCACTAAGGTACATTGTGATAAGTATAAACTCTTGTAAGTCATTGAAAATCACAAGCACTGAATTATGGCATCTTGTTCCTATAGTGTTTGGCACGACAGCAACCCAGGATTTGCCGAATATATTTTAAAAAAGAAACAGGAATAAAAAGTGGATAGAGTAATTGCAAAGAAAAAATGGTCGCAGAAAAGGATACTCACAATCGGCGGGATTGCAGCCCTTGTGTTATTGATTGTGGCGAGTTTCTATTTTACCTCTGGCAAGAGCCGGCTGAATGTAGACACTGAAAGGATCACTATCAGCGAGATTAAAAAAGGACCGTTCAAAGAATTTATACCCGTAAATGGCGTAGTACTTCCGCTTACTACTATTTACCTCGATGCTATTGAGGGAGGACGCGTAGAAGAAAAATATGTAGAAGACGGCGCCATGATGAACAAAGGTCAGCCGATCCTGCGCCTTTCAAATACTGATCTCCAGCTCGGCCTGGTAACGCAGGAAACAAATGTGTACAACCTGCTGACGCAGATGCAGATTTCTAAAAATGCTGCGCAGCAAAATACCGTTGGCAAGCTCAACCAGGCCACAGACGTGGAAAGCCAGTTAAAAGAAGCCGAAAGACTTTACAAATTGAACAAACATCTCTACGAACAAAAAGCTATCGGCTCACAGGAATATCAAAAGTCCCTGAACGATTATAATTATTATAAAGAGAAACAAAAGCTGAGTGACAAAATTTTGCAGCAGGATTCTGTCTCCACAGAACAGCAACTCAAGCAGGCACGCCAATCCTTTCAAGGGTCACAAAACGCCCTAAACGTAATGCGGCAAAAGGTAGGTGACCTGATTGTTCGATCACCCATTGACGGTCAGTTAACATCACTCGATGCTGAAGTCGGCCAGTCAAAAACAAAGGGAGAGCGACTGGGTCAGATAGACGTAATGGATGGCTATAAAGTGCGTGTAGATATAGACGAGCACTATATCTCAAGGATCTTCATTGGTCTTCGTGGTGACTTCGATTTCAATAACAAAAATTACATCCTGGAAATAAAAAAGATTTACACGCAGGTAAACAATGGACGCTTCCAGGTAGATATGGAATTTGTGGGAGAAGTCCCACAGGGCATACGCCGTGGTCAAACATTACAGATCGGCCTTGCACTGAGCGATGAAACGCAAGCGATCTTACTGCCGAAGGGCGGATTTTATCAGCAGACTGGTGGCAACTGGATATTCAAAGTTGCCGAGAATGGAAAGAACGCATATCGCGTGGACATACAACTGAATCGCCAGAGTCCTGATTATTATGAAGTGACCTCCGGTTTACAGCCTGGGGATAAAGTGGTGACATCGAGCTATGAAAATTATGGAACGATGCAGGAACTCGTGTTAAAAAACGATCAGTAACAAAATTGAAATACATACGTACAAGTAGTTATCAAAACAATAAATTTCCAGGACAAATCAACAAACTGATTATGAAAGCAAACAAAAAAATTCGCCTGCTCGCCGTACTGCTGTTAAGCATTTCAACCTTTGCAATTAAGAGTGAATCAAAAGTATCAACCACTGTCTGCGCCCCCTCAGAAAAAAAATGCGCGGTGGAAATGAAAGACGATCTCCAAGTCAGCACGCCACCGGCCGGCCCTTACGACAATACATTTTTAATAAGAATCTAAAAAGACTTTATGGTACAAAACACGCTAAATCCCGAAGCCCATACTTCAATACAAAATCAAAAAGCAATGATCAAGATTTCAGAATTAGAGAAAATCTATCGTACGGAAGAAGTAGAAACTGTAGCCCTGAACAAACTTTCTTTCGAGGTGAAAGACGGTGAATTTGTAGCCGTGATGGGTCCATCGGGTTGTGGCAAGTCTACGCTGTTGAACATCGTCGGACTACTCGATGATCCCGACGATGGCAGCTTTCTCTTCAATGGTATTGAAGTGGCTCACTTCAACGAACGCAAGCGGGCAGACCTGCGCAAGCGTAATATCGGGTTTGTCTTCCAGAGCTTTAATCTCATTGACGAGCTTACAGTTTTTGAGAACGTAGAATTGCCCCTCATTTACCTGGGAGTAAAAAGCGAGGACAGGAAAGAACGCGTTGAAAAAGTATTGGACAAAATGCAGATCATGCACCGGCGTAACCACTACCCCCAGCAGTTGAGCGGTGGTCAGCAGCAACGTGTGGCTGTTGCCAGGGCAGTTGTAAATAATCCTAAACTGATACTTGCGGATGAGCCGACCGGAAATCTTGATTCAAGTAATGGCAATGAAGTGATGCAGTTGCTTACTGATCTCAACGAGCAGGGAACCACGATTATAATGGTAACTCACTCTGAGCATGATGCCCGGTATAGTCACCGCATCATTCGCATGCTGGATGGACAAACGGTGACGGAGAATATTTTGATTTAGTTTAGAGGGGAGAGTGTAAAGTTTAGAGTGTAGAATGATATACGATGTACGATGTACGATGAATGATGAATGATGAATGATGTATGATGTACGATGTACGATTTACGATGTACGATTTGGGAGGGTATTGCGGGAGAAGAAGTTTTCATTCTCTATTCGAAAATTTGTAGTTCATTTTCAAAATTCAAAATTCAAAATTCGTACCTCGCACATCCCACCTCGCACATCCCACATCCCACATCTCACATCCCACATAATCCATAATCCATAATTCGTAATCCATAATTCATTCCACTCTCTTCGCCCATCTGCCCATTTTATCCTCTATGATGTCCAGCGGCATTACGCCATCCTTTAATAGTTCATTCGGCATCGCCCGGGTGCGTTTTCAATGCAGGCAAC
>JBBQSI010000258.1:0-5348 GCA_038213975.1 Chitinophagales bacterium | reverse complement strand
CTTTCCCCCATTTTGATAATATTCATCACGCTCCTCAAGAGCCTTCCTAAATTCATCAGAATATTCCCATTCATCCTGATCTATTTCATCTTCAAAAAGAGTATAAATAGCCTCTGCCTTTTTGTCCTCAATAGTGTCGATAAACCGGTGCAGCTCCTGCGAATATCTGTTATTTCCATATTCATTTTTCATTTGATACAAATTTGATCGAATGATCAAAAATCAATCCCAGTCCACTTCTTCTTCCGCTTTTCATATTTTTCGTAATCAAACTTGTAGAGCCTGCCGGGGCGATGCGGTACATTTTTTTCTTCCTCGCCGATGTCAACCAGGAAATCCATGGCAAAGAACTTTTTCCTAAAGTTTCGGCGGTCGAGTTTGATATTAAGTATGGATTCGTACAAGTTTTGTAACTCGCGCAGCGAGAACTTACTTGGGAGGAGGCTGAATCCTAACGGATGCTCCTGCACCCGCTTTTGCAACCATCCATAAGAAGCTTCAAAAATTCGCTGGTGGTCGAAAGCAAGGTCATTCACAATATCGCTGTCGTGCCAGTGGAGTTCGTTATCCAGTATCTTGAGTTTATGATGCTGTATATTAATGAGTGAGCAATATGCAACAGTTACCACCCGGCCCGCCGGATGCCGCGACACCTCACCAAAGGTGTGCACCTGTTCCAGGTAAAGATCATTTAAACCGGTTCTTTCCTTCAGTATCCTGTACGCAGCATCGTCCAATCCTTCATCCGGTTTTACAAGGTCTCCAAGCAGCGACCATTTGCAGGCAAAGTCTTTTAGATCCGAACGGATGAGCAGGACCTTCAGTTTATTTTCATCAAAACCAAAAATTACGCAGTCGACCGACAATGCCACCTTGTTTATACTGGCAACCTCCGACTGTATATTTTTTAGTGTTTTTACCCTGCCTGGAATCTCTCGCGTTTTTACTTCTGACATATCAGGAAAATAAATAAATAAATGTGAACAGCCGCAACATTGTTTTTCATTTATGGAAGACGGCTAATTTACTTTGGTGATTGTGAAACATTGACCGTACTCTGCTGCACTGTGCGGTAGCGTGCAGATGCAGGTTGCTAAGTCCCCGGCAAGACTAAAATAAATTCCGTGGCATTTATTCTGGACGGGGACGGTGATGTAAGCAATAAAATCAGGATGCTTCCTTAAGTAGCAGCGACAATTCATAACAAGCTTTCGTTGTGTAAAATAAACACTATTGGATAAATAAATCTCGTTAGGGATAAAAAAACGCCGGCTTTTTTATGGAAGGGACGTCCAAAGAAATTTTATTTAAGAGACGCTATTTTTACAAAAAGCAGTAAACAATGTACCCGGAAAAACAGGTGAAAGAGCTTCAGGCACTCACAAAGAAAATATCAAACTCAGGTGGAACGATTGAACAATTGCGAAATGTGATCCGTTTTCACGAGTTCAGGTACTATGTTTTAAATGATCCCCTGGTATCTGATAAAGAATATGATGACATTTTCAACAAGCTGGAAGTGCTGGAAGAAAATGACCCTTCGCTGATTACTGCTGATTCACCAACGCAGCGGGTAGGGAGCACATTAAATGGAGATTTTGTAACAGTACCCCATCTGGTGCCAATGCTCAGCCTGGACAATAGTTACAATGCGGAAGACCTTGTAGATTGGGACAAGAGAGTGAAAGGTTTTGTGTCCGTTGACCATGTTGAATACTCCGCCGAGCCAAAATTCGATGGTGCAAGCTTTTCACTTATCTACGAAAATGATCTATTGGTGCGGGGTGCCACCCGGGGAGATGGAATTGCCGGCGATGATATTACCAATAATGTCAGGCAAATTGGATCGATACCTTTGTCAGCAAATTTTTCAAAGTTTGGTATACAAAAAATTGAAGTCAGGGGAGAGGTGCTGATCACAAAAGAAAACTTTAGAAGATACAATGAAAACCTCTCGGAAGAAGGCCTACCGCCATTGGCTAATCCAAGAAACGCGGCGGCCGGTTCGCTCCGCATGAAGGATCCCGCCTCGGTACGCAAAAGGAAACTGGAAGCCATATTGTACAACATAAGCCTCGTAGAGTTGCAACGCGGAAAATCTCAACCGGAACTCTTGCGAACCCATAGCGGTTCGCTCGAACTTTTATCGCAATTAGGATTTAAAACACCTGCAGGCAATAGCCAGGTTTTTGTAAACATTGAAAACGTAGTTACGTTTTGCGAAAAATTTGAAAAACAGCGGGATGATCTGCCCTATGAAATCGACGGCATGGTAATCAAGGTAAATGCTGTCGGCCAACAATTGGAAACCGGAAGTACCACACACCATCCGCGATGGGCGATGGCGTATAAATTTAAGGCCCGGCAGGCGACATCCAGGTTGCTGCGTGTAGGCTACCAGGTAGGAAGAACCGGCTCCATTACGCCGGTTGCAAAAATAGAACCGGTGCCCATTGGGGGCGTCACCGTAGGATCCATATCGCTTTTCAATGCAGATATAATCAGGGAAAAGGACCTTCGCATAGGCGACACCGTTTTAGTGGAAAGAGCCGGCGATGTGATTCCTTACATCGTAAAATCTTTTCCCGATTTACGGACAGGCACTGAAGAAGAAATTCTATTTCCAACCACCTGCCCTGTCTGCGGCGATCCGCTTGTAAAACCTGAAAGCGAAGCAGTATGGAGGTGTGTAAATATTAACTGCGAAGCACAGGTAGTGGAGCGCATCATTCATTTCGTAAGTAAGGATGCGATGGATATACGCAGTTTAGGCGAAGCCAACGTTAGAAAGTTTTACGGGCTCAAATTATTTCACACTATACCCGGCATTTATCAAATCGATTTTGAGGCAGTCGCTGGGTTGGAAGGCTTTGGAGAAAAGTCTGTCACTAACCTGAAAACGGCAATTGAAAAGTCGAAAAAGCAACCGCTGCACCGCCTGATCTTTGGCCTGGGAATTCGATATGTTGGTGAAACAACCGCGAAGATTCTTGCCCGGAGTGTGGACGATCTGCTAGACCTGGCAAGGCTTTCAAGAGAAGAACTGCAGCAATTGCAGGACATCGGCATAAAAGTTAGTGAGAGCATTTTTGAATTTTTCAGCAATACCGACAATCTCAAAATGTTAGAAGAATTGAGAGCGACCGGTCTTTCATTTAAGGGAGAAAAAAGGAAACAGACTGTAGGCATACTCGACGGAAATACATTTATATTTACAGGTACACTGCCCACCCTTAAACGCAATGAGGCGGAGAAAATGGCGGAAGAAAAAGGGGGGAAAATACTCTCCGGCGTTAGTTCAAATCTTACCTATCTTGTAGCCGGCGAAGCAGCCGGAAGCAAGCTCGACAAGGCCAGGAAAATCACTTCGATTAAAATAATAGATGAAGCTGAATTTTTAAATTTGGTACAGAGTTAGTTTTTGTAACTTTAAATTAAACATCTACTATGATCAAAAAACTTAACGGCGAAGTGTGGAAGCAACTCCAGTTTAAGGGATGGAAGCAACTTCGGAAGAAATACGCAGTCTCGTCTCATGGCCGGATGGCAAGCTATTCTGACGATGTCGAGGTGGATGGAAAGGTGTTGCAGGGTTCGCTGACTTCTGGCTACAAAACACTTAATCTTCATATTGATGGCACTAACGGTACTATATATTTTCACCGTGAGGTGGCAAAGCTGTTCAATAAAAAAACATCTCCAAAGCAAAAGTTTGTCATTCATATAAATCATGATAAGACTGACAACAATTATAAAAATCTGAAGTGGACAGATCAAAACGAAGTGAGTAGTCACCAGCAAAAAAGTCCGCATAAAATCGCCTACAAAAAAGTGCAGCATTCACGCACGAAGGGCCTAAAGCTGGATGCAAAAGATGTTCGCGCCATCAAGACCATGATAGCCAACCCGCGCCGCAAAATGACCTATAAGCAAATCGCTGATAAATATGCCGTTAGTGAAATGACCATTTACCGCATTAAAAGTGGTGAGAATTGGTCTAACATTTAATATTCCCTTTCATTTATTACTTCTTCTCATGCTGCAGCCGGCCACGGTAACCTTTCTTAAAAAACTAAAAAAGAACAACAACAGGGAATGGTTCGGGGACCATCGCAGCGAGTACCTGGACGCTAAAGAAGATTTTGACCAATTTACCGTCCGGCTCATTACTGCTACGTCGGCCTATGATGAAAGTGTAGCACACCTTCAGCCTAAAGACTGTATCTTTCGTATACACAGAGACGTTAGGTTTTCAAAGAATAAGACGCCGTATAAAACAAATATGGGAGCTTACCTGTCCAAAGGTGGGAAAAAGTCAAACTATGGCGGTTACTATTTCCAGGTAGAACCCGGTGACAATAGTTTCGTCGGTGGTGGAGTATGGATGCCTCCCGCCCCTGAATTAAACAAGATCCGCCAGGAAATTGACTACTCCTTTCAGGAATTTAAAAAGATCCTTTCCAGCAAAAATTTTAAAAAATACTACACCAAATTATCTGATGAAGGCGAACATATGTTAGTGAATGTGCCTAAAGGTTACGGCAAAGAAAATCCCGCTGCTCAGTATCTCCGGATGAAAAGTTTCGTAGGCATTGGCAAAATTAAAGACGACGCTCTCACCAAAGGAAATTTGGTAAAAGATATTAGCCAACACTTTGCCGCCCTCACTCCTCTCGTGAATTTCCTGAATCGGGCCCTGGATTAAATACTGAAAAAGAAAATGGCCAGTGATAAAAATCACCGGCCTTGCTTACCTCTGAAACCACAAGAAAAAGTTTATATCAAATAGTGATAATGATGCTGTTTAAAAAATCGCCAGGACACAAATTTTAAAGAATCTCGCAAACCTGATTCACTCTTTGGGTAGAGCTTTGGTTTTAATTAATAGGAGATAGGAATTTAACGAATGGGTTGCTAAAGTAATACGAAATATTCAATAAAAACAATATTAATCCAATTACTTTCTAATATTTGCGATCTCCTTTCCCGCTCTTTCGTCGATTTTTTTAATCTTGTAATTGTACCACCACTGGGGACTCGTTTTCTTAAGCAACGTATCTATATTTCTCATTCCAATTAAATTACATGCCCCCTGTTCCTTTCCTGAAAACGACTTTTGCAGCGCCCGCAGGCTCATCGCAAATCCACTTTCGAGGTATTCCATATGGTGCCAGTATCCGGCAGGCATGAAAAGTGTATCCCCGTGGTCAAGCACTACTTCGTAACCGTGTGCGAGCTTTAGAGCTGGAAATTTCTCCAGGTCAGGCTTGTCGGCAGAGTGATTATAATTGGAAAAATCCACCAGGCTCAAAACCTCAAAGGGTTTTCGATAAAGCTTGTGCTGTTCT
>JBBQSI010000257.1:0-5385 GCA_038213975.1 Chitinophagales bacterium | reverse complement strand
AACTCTGAAGAAAGTTGGAAGTAATGGTGCCCGTCACCGATGCAAATGAGCTGAAGACATCGGGTCTTTCGCAACCCAGGTAATAGCTCATCATTCCACCGTTTGACATGCCACAAACGTAGGTACAGGAGGCGTCGAAGTCATAAGTAATGTCCAGGTCCATCGCAAGGTTGCTTAGAAACCCAACATCATCCACATCTTCACCGGGAAAATCAATGTTCCAAAAATTGGTTCCTGAAGCATCGGTGGTGCCCTGTGGGTAACACACCGCAAATCCATTGGCGTCAGCTACATCGTTCATACCATATGAGTTCAACGAGCCGATTGCGGTTCCGGAATAACCGTGAAGCACCAGAACGAGCGGTGCGCCCGGAGGCAAGTCGGCGGGTCGGTAGAGGGTATAATTTCGCAAGGTTCCATCGTGCACATAGGTTTCCTGCGTGAGTTGTCCAAAAGAAAGGAGCGAAAATAAGAATGCGATGAGTAAGGTAGTGGTTGTTTTCATGATTGATTAATTGAGAGGACCAATCTCTTGAATTTTTGATGAAATACCAAATTTCATTTATGGTGATTGTTGCTTTTTTTGCGTTAGATGCTTTCGGCTCCTTTCTTTATGAAAAATAAAACATAAGTTTCGCATACCCATTTGACGCGATTTTTGCTTCAAAAGACATTTGTTGCGACACAATCCTACATTTTCATCCTTGGCCACGGGTTGAAACCGGTGGCTAAGCAAAATTTCTGGTCATTCTTCCGGGAAATTTCCTGGATGGGATCATCTCTCCGGATTTCGGTCAGCTGTTCTGTTTGACATCCTTGAAGTACGAGGTCATGTTGCACTGGTGCTTAGCCTCGAGTCTCTGGTCGGGGTGATGAATCCCGAAGCGGGCACCGACGTGGCTGGTAGCTTCAATGGTGCCGGCAACGCCTTTCCGATGATGGGCACAGGGGAGGTTGTATACGGGCAATTGGGTTACCTTTTGCGCAAAGATTTATTGAGCAAAGCCGGTACATTGCAACCATATATTGCCGGGCAAGGTGCTTATTTTGATCTGCTCGCCGACCCGATGTATATGTACGAAGGCGGGGTGAATTTGCTCATCGAGGGGCATCGCGCCAAGGTTTCTTTGAATTATCAGAGCCGGCCGGTATTTATGGCAAACCCTTCCGGGGAAATTAATTTTGCCACGCGGAGGAGTATGGTGGTCTTGCAGTTTCAGATTGCGGTATGAGTGAGGTTGGTTTTTGAACTAAAAAGACGAAGTGTAAATTTGGATAAGGATTTTTTGAAAAGGAAACTTTTTGAAAAAAACTTCCTTTAAACAATCATCGGAGTTGTTAGCGGATACAGGCCTTCCAAGCTGGCCGACAGTGTCGCCTTGGAGCAGGTTAGATTGGAGTAAAACAAATGTGGAAAGAGTTCTGGAGGGCTTGTCCCATTGGGAGTGGATCACGAACCAAAAGCCGGATTTCGGACATCCAGTAGCACATCCATAAATTTCTGCGGATTTTCAATCACTCGTGCCAGTTTTTCTGCTACAGCAGCAATTTCACTCAAATCTCCGTTGGCTTTAAGGTCCAAAAACCGCTGAACATTGCTGAACTGCGCCTTATCAACTTTGCGAATTTCACCTTGCATAGCGGTATCCACCACGCCGGGAGCGATGGAAAACACCCTGATTCCATTGCCATGCAATGCACATTCTTCGGCTGCAACGCGGCTGAGCATATCAATCGCGGCTTTCGATGTACAATACGCAGACCACCCATCCACTGGACTTTTGCCAGCACCGGAGCTGATATTGACGATAATTTTTTTGGCATTCAGCGCGGCATATTGGGCGATAAAGGCATTCGTCAGGATGGCCGCAGCTGATACATTCACATCTCTTACCTTCCGGAAATTGCCCATACCGATGCTGCCCAAAGGTCCCACATCCCCCAGAAGACCTGCGTTGTTGATCAATACCACCTCGTCGCCGTTTTCCAGACTTGGAAAAAAATCTGACGCCTGCTGCTCCAGCCGGTCCAGGTCTGAAAGGTCGAACGCAAAGTGGGAATACTGTTCGGATGGCCGTTGCACCTGAGTACGGGAAATACCCGTGACCATCGCGTTTTTATCTTTTAAAAAATAATCGACCAGACCATTTCCAATACCCCGGCTTGCTCCTGTAATGATACAATATCGCATTTATTTGTTTTTACTTTATTAATTTTAATTCATTGATAAATAGATGAAATAAACCATTTACGGACCCACGGTAAATCACACTTATCTCAGGGCAAAAAGTATGGCCGTCAAGACAAATAATATGCCTACGATCGCTCCAATACCCTTTATGAATTTATAAAATATCTTGTGCGCTTCCTTCATACAATTTCAAATCTTTCGCTATAAATATGTCGCCAGTCCACGCCCAATTCACGGAGATTTATTTCCGTAATATCCATCATAGGCCCTGGACCACATATGTAATAATTATACGCATTTTTATTCGATGGCAAATATTTCTGCAACAAATCTTTATCCACTTTGCCAGAGTCACCAGACCAGCTATCTGGCGGCTCCATTAAGAGATGTACCACCTGGAGACTGAGTACTTTCTCCAGCCCGGCCAGTTCTTCCCGGAAGATGATGTGTTCAAAGTGAATACTTCCGTAAATAAGCGTGATGTTCCTTTTGTCATTTCGACTTTTCAAGGTTCTCAGCATACTCATTGCCGGAGTGATGCCTATACCGCCCATCACCATGAATATGTGGCCTGCTGGCAAAAGGGTAAATGAACCAAAAGGGCCTTCCAAATAAGCAGTGGTTCCCGGTTTTATATCCTTCCACGTTTCCGTGAAATCTCCGGAAGCCTTTGCAGTAAAAGAAATCAAATCGCTCTCAGGGCTCGAACTGAAAGAAAAAGGATGTTGCTGGAGTGAAAACGGACTGTCATTGATGGTAATCCATGCAAACTGTCCGCTGTCATATTCCATTTTTTTACCATTCCGGGGTTTCAAAACAATGGTGTAAGAATCGTCTCTTTCCGGTTTTATTTCTATTATCTCGTATGGTTTTTTCTTGTTTTTATAAGGCCGCACCAGGCGGGTATGTATGATGAAATAACTGCTGCCTGCAAGGACTGCGGACAAAATAATTTTTTTCCAAAGCGGATCAAGATAATGGCTCACCTGCACGGAATGGGTGACGCCAATAAAAACCACGAGCAAAGCCAAAACCCCGTGGAGCAACCGCCACTTTTCGTAACTCAGGCCGAAGGAAATTCGCCATAAACTGGTAATGATTAAATGCGTGATGGCCACTGTAACCGTGGAAAGCGCCAGAGCCCTGGGTAAGTTTTCTTCCGGATTAAAATAATTAATAAAATCTCTATTGCTGAGAATTAAAATGACCGGATGAACGAGAATAAAAATAAACCCAACAATTCCCAGTGTTTTATGAAAATGAAAAACATTATCCGGTCCGAAGGTTGGAGCCACCCGTGTCAGCCTGCCGGTAAAAATAAATTGGGCACCCATGATTCCCAATCCGAGCAAGCCCAATGCCACTCCAAATTCAATCCAGAATTTCCTGGCATCAGGAACATCCCCAATGAAGGCAATACTCATGGGAACCAGACTGAGCAGAATAAAAATCAGAACCCAAAAAAGCCCCTTACCATAACTGTATGGCTGAATTTTTTGCTCTTCTTGTCCCTGCTTTCCCATCATGTTGATTCGTTTCTATTTATCCCTTATCATCCAAACCAAAAATTAAGGGTGACAAGAAACATAAGATATTTGGAAATGGCTCTGTGATGGTTTGTAAACAATCATAAAATGTATCTTAAGAAATTTTCATGTCCGAAACTTTGAATTTGAATCAATAGAATTTTGGAGCACAAGAAATTTCTCAATCCTACGTTTTAATATTCCTTAAGGAGCAAAAATGCTCAAGTATTTTTTCCTATCAATTTTTAAATAATGAGACCTTTCTCCATTTTAATACTACTAGTCTGCACATTTTTTCTTCGTTGCGCCACACCGTCAGAAATGCAATTGGAATCCGATCTTAAAAACGGAGATATCATCTTCCAAACGTCACTCTCGGACCAGAGCAAAGCCATTCAAGTCGCCACAAATTCGAAGTACAGTCATATGGGCATCATCTATCAGGACGGCGGGAAGTACTTTGTCTATGAAGCTGTGCAGCCTGTGAAATTGACCCCTCTCAGGGACTGGATTGATCGGGGTGAAAACGCCCATTACGTGGTAAAGCGACTTAAAAATGCCAATGAGATATTAACTCCATCTACACTTGAGAAAATGAGAACGAGTGGGGCGCAGTACATCGACAAAAACTACGATATCTATTTTGAATGGTCCGATGACCGCATTTATTGTTCCGAGTTGGTTTGGAAAATTTACAAAGAAGCAGCAAACGTTGAAATAGGTAAGACTCAAACACTCGCTGAATTTGACCTGACCAACGAGAGTGTAAAACAAAAAATGAAGGAGCGATACGGCGAAAACATTCCGTTAGATGAAAAAGTAATATCGCCTGCGGCTATGTTTGATTCGGATTTATTGGTCCAGGTGGCTGGTAATTGATTTACTTCTTCGTTTTTTCAGCGTCCAATTGAAAAGGAAATGGCCCCATTCTTGATCGAGTTTTTTAACCATTACCAGCCAAATGAAAACAATTATTGCGATTTCTCTTTCGCTATGCTTCATGGCCACTACCTGCGGCCAGGATGTTTTAACCCAACAACGGATACTGCAATATTGTCTGAACCTCGAAGATGTGCGTGTGTTGAATGATCCCGTAACAATTGATGGAGCAGAACGTTTTGCGATGGCAGCCCAAGAGTTCTTATCTGATGGCTTGCAGTTAAGTGTTGGAGACATACCTGTCTCAATTCTCTCACGTGATGATCTGTTTTTTAATATAATAGATCAATTTATCAGCGTTTCTAAGTTGGAAATAACATCAGACAACGCTGTCGTTGAATTGTTTTGTACGGACAGATCCCATTTTTATATTGTTTTGAAAGGTAGAAACGACTTTCAGGAAATTATGGATTCTGAGATTACCCAAAAATAGACCGATAGATATTTACCATACATAAAGTCTTTGACAGTCGTTAAAGATTAGTCACACAGGTATAATTTCAATATATATCATTGTAGCACTTTTGTTTATGTAAAATTTCGATTCTAATAACACCCTTTTTTATTTTCTATTACCATTTCTCCAATCACCCTTCTAATTTCACTCCGTGAAATAGTATCAGAAATACGCCTAAGTGAAACGACATGGAATTAAAAGATAAAGTCGCCATTATTAATGGTGTTTCAAATGGCATCGGCAGAGAAAGCACCCTTACATTTTTGCGCGAA
>JBBQSI010000256.1:0-5394 GCA_038213975.1 Chitinophagales bacterium | reverse complement strand
GGGCAATCATCAGTTGCAGGTAGAAGGAAAAAAGCATCACTGCTAATACAATTACCAGGAACGCAAAAGTCAGCATGCCGCCTAATATCCCCTGGATTACACCTTTGGCCCTGCCGAACTTTACCTTCTCCTTATTAATTCGATACCCGTTTTTATCCAGGTAGCTGATAAACGCCGGATCATTGGCATCCTTACTTTTCAGCATTACCCTGGCGGGCTGTACTTTATTCACGCCGGCCAAATTTTCATTGCACCAAACCAAAAAAGACTGAGGCACCAACACCGAATTGATACGGTCAGAAAGCGCAACAATATTTGCCCGGAAATTTTGGGAACTCCTGCTGCCCGAGCAGTTCAATAAAAGATTTACCGAACTGATGGTTTTTGCTGACAGTTGAGGCAAACCCTGCGCTGGGGCGAAAATATTATACATCTCCAGGTACTCTGATGAAAATATGACGGGCACCACATCTTGCCCGGGTTGCCAGGAAAATGAAGGCGGCAGCGTATCGATCAGCGCTTTGTTTACACTTTCCAAAAATAGATCGCTGCTAAAAGGAATCATGCTTCCTGCGCTCGCAGTCACCGCAAACTGGTTTGTATTCAGAGGCGACAAAGAAGCTACAGATGGTTGGGATGATAACTGCTCCAATTCAACGTCGGTAAACGTGTTATCCTTCCCCATGTTATCATTGGTAATCGTTTTGGAAACCGAGATATAATCGAAACCTCCCTTTGATACCATGCTTTCCTGCATGAGCCGGCTAATATTAATTAGCATTTGGATACAACTGAGTAATATGATTACACCGGCAGCCATTCCGAAATATCCGATCCAACGGGACAACTTATGAGAGCCAGCATCTAAAAGCGGCTTGATATGTTTTGTGGTTGCTGTCAATATATTTTTACTCGTCGATTCATCAAAGATTCAATACACGGTCTGCTGGGAAAAAATCAAGTGCTTTAAGATCTGTCAACACAATCGTGGACTTTCTTGCTGCGCACTCTCTCAGAATCAATTTTGTTGCTTTCTCTCTGTTCGGATCATCAAGGTGGCTGAATGGTTCGTCCAGTAAAAGAATGTCAAATGGCTGAAGCAGACTTCGGATAATGGCTACCCGCTGCTGTTCGCCAAAGCTGCAGGTGCCACAGTTTTTCTCAAGCTTATTGCGTATGCCAAGTTGCTCCGCCATCTCTTCCAGTTTACTTGCCGGGTGAAATGGCTGTAGCACTCTTTTTAGTTCAAGGTTATCCCTGACCGTTAGCTTTGGGAATAAGCGGAGGTCCTGGAAGATGATGCTGATCTTTTGCTGCCTGTATGAAGAAAATTCTTCAATCCCAAACTGGCGTATCGATTTTTTATCATAAGTGATTTCACCGGCATAATCCTTCCTCAATCCGTAAATAAAATGGATCAGTGAAGTTTTGCCGTTACCTGACGGAGCAGCTATTTGAATAGTTTCTTCTTTATTAACAAGAATTTTTTTGCCCCAAACCTCAGATTGTTCAATTTTTTCTTTCTCAATAAAATCAGGTGTCACCTGATCAAGTGCTAACAGCATCAGGAGTTTTGCTTATTGAGTAAGAGTATCAGGAAGCATCATGGTAGCGCCTGCTGGAAAGTTAAAATGCCCATCTCGAACAGGCATGTACATAGAGAGCTCTTCAAAATATTTATTGAGCTGCTTCAGGCTGTTAGTGTTCTTGTCAACAAGGTTCACTTCGTAGTGGCCTACTGCAGCATCACCATCCATTTCTCCACCGGTAACCACGATATTGCTCCAAAGTCTTTTACTTGCTTCAAACACTCTAAGAGCATTTGTATCGTTAGGTACGGCGTTAGAGAAAGCTGTAAATAATTTTTGCAGATCTATGAAAGCACCCATTGGGTGGCCTTTGATCTTGTCAATAAGATCAAAAGAATTTTTTTTGCCAGACAAGAATTGATTCACTGCGGCATGTTTGTTTCCTAAGACGAAATACTTCTCATTCATGTTAAAGGCAATCTTGCCATCTACCGGGCCAAATCCCGGTCCCATCTGTTTGCCGGCATTAAGTAGTTTCTGAAAGCTCGTTTTATTATTCAGGCCAACCACCAATAAAACATTCCCGTCAGCCTTAGGCTTCATTTTAAATCCGGGATCACCTTCAGGTGTTGCCACTGAATCTTGCGTCAAATCAAGGTCTGTGACGGCAACTAATAATTCACCACTTTGAGCATTTACAAAATCATCTATAGTGAAACCCATTTGTGAGGTAAATGTGTTGATCATTCCATCCATTCCAGTCATGCGTAAGAGTTCCCTCAATCCTTCCGGCTTAAAGCGAAAGCTTCCGGCTCCGATTACATTCTGCGAGGGGATAAAGGAAAACAGATCTGTATCCAGGTTATCCCCTTTATATTTTTTTAAAAAGTCAGTGAATTCTTTCCCTGCGTATCCATGTTGTTGCAAGTCTATTTTTCCATCCCGGAAATTCAGCGTGTATGTGCTCACGTTACCTTTGAAAAAGAAATCCAGTTTGAACATACTCAGCATTCCTAAACCGCCGGTGCTATTCGCGATTTCTTCGGTATTCATCCAGCCATGCACATCTCCATCTTCTTTTAATAATTTATTGAAGCGTTCATTTTTCGCGAGGCTGCTATCACTTTTCAAGTTGAACAGTGATTTACAGGTATTTATTATTGTAGCAGGATTTACCACCATGTTTGGAGTATTTGCCTTGTTCAGTGAATCAAGCGGACGTGGCAATTTACCCGCAAAAGATGCATTTGTAGTCACGTACGCGAAGTGATCATCGTTCCAACCGGCGACACTTTTCCCTTTAATAATTAGTGTGCTGAGATCGCCCGCCGTTTCCACTGAATTTGACGGGTCAAGATTTTTATTGAATGCCTCGAAAGCCTTTGCATCTTTTAATTTCCCCTCGAAAACCATATTGTATTGGTTGTCGGCTTTTGTCACAAAAAAAACAATACCTGCCTTACTATCGATACCGGTGGACCCGGGACTGTCCATTACCTTTTTTATCCAGTCGTCTGTCGAACTATTGGCGTAAATTTTCTTATACCAACTTGTCTGTTTCACTTCTTCCCAGCTGAGCTTATCGCTCAACTTGTCGGTATTGATCACAACAGCAAAGAGCGCATTCCCGGGTATCATTTTACCCCGCTCGTCGCCTTTTTTACAGGAACTAAGAGCAAACAAACAAGATGTAATAATTAGTAATAACCGGGAGTAAGATTTCATAAATAGACTTTGATTGATGAAGGGTAGGAAAGGTGCAAAACTAAACGGAATATTTAAAATGGATGGTGAGTTAGCTTTCACTAAGCACCTTCGCCAATTCAGCAAACGGATGTTCTTTTTGTTCGCCTAAGCGAAGATCTTTTAGCACGGCTTTTTGCTCTTTTATCTCGTTCGCTCCGATGAGAACCGCGAAGTGAATATTTTTCTTGGTTGCGTACTTGAACTGCTTTTCCAGTTTTACATTTTCGAAGTAGATCTCTGCGCTCACGCCCGCGTTCCGCACTTGCTGCATTACTGCAAAAGCAGCTTTACTTTCCACCTCACCGAGGTTCATAAACAAGGCCGCAGAACCCGCTGAGAGATCCAGCGGAAAAAGCTGCAGTTCTTCCATTGCATCATATATTCTGTCCACACCGAAACTGATGCCTGAGCCCGGAATGCCTTTCACTCCGAACAAGGCGGTGAGGTTATCATATCTGCCACCACCCCCAATACTTCCCAGACTTAACGCTGGCACTTTTACTTCGAAGATCAGGCCGGTATAATAGTCGAGTCCCCGGGCTAGCGCCTGATCGAATACAACGTTGTTATTCTCTGCATTTTCCGCTCCCAGGTAGTCAAAAAAAGTTGCCACATCACCAATACCTTTTTTTGATGATTCAGCATTCAACAATTTATTTAACGCGGCAATTCGTTGCTGAACACCTCCGCTTACGTTAAGGTATTTTTCGATAAGGGAAATTTTTTCTTGCGATAATCCCTTTCCCAATAATTCGTCCAACACCCGTGGTAAACCAATCTTATCAAGTTTATCGATAGAAATAGTGATGTCGCCGGGATTTTCAACTCCACAACCCTCAGCCAGGGCGGAGAGAATGGATCTGCTGTTTACATTTATTTGTACCGGAAGTTTTAATTTATTGAAAACAGCGGCGTAAATATTAGCAAACTCTACCTCCAGAAAAGGAGAAGTGGTGCCTACTACGTCTGCATCACATTGAAAAAATTCCCGGTATCTGCCTTTTTGAGGACGATCAGCCCGCCAGACATTTTGCATCTGGTATCGCTTATACGGCATCACCAGTGCACCATGGTTCATTGCAACGAATCGGGCAAAAGGAATTGTGAGATCGTATCTCAGTGCACGTTCGGTAATACCACGGTTTGTCTTGCCTGCTAAAATATCATCGAACGCAGCAGTGGCCTTTTCTCGTTTGGCTTCGTTATCCAGGCCATTATTTAATATTTTAAAAATAAGGCGATCTCCTTCTTCACCATATTTACCCATCAGGGTTTCGATGTTTTCAAAAGAGGGTGTTTCCAGTGGTTCAAATCCATACAATTCAAATACTGACCTGATGGTATCAAGAATAAATCTGCGCTTTTTTATGATGGTGGCATTGAAATCGCGTGTGCCTTGTGGTATGCCTGGCTTCATGCTTTTTGAGAATGTTTATTGCTTCGCAAAAGTAGGGGATATAAAAAGCCTTAAGTGAGATCATGAGGATTCACACTCTTCGTATGTTTTATGCATATTCGCAGTTATCGCATCTAAAATCTAAGATGAGATAACTTTCATGAATAGATATGCTTCAAGTCTGGCTGCAAATGCAAGCTGCAAACTCGGCAAATTTGCCAGGTGTTTTCGATTTTATCTTTAACTTACCACCCCTGAATAGTTAGTAATATGAGTCTTCAAGAATTTGAAACAACGCCAGATCCGAAAACACGCAGATATGCGCAAATGAGGAGTATCCTGGATTTTGGCATGGGATTGCTTTACCTGGGAATAGGTATTGTGATTTTTTTTTCTAAAGAATTTCACCTCTACAATGACTTTACTGAAAGTGTACCCGCGAAGATTTTTGCAGTATTGGTCATCATTTATGGTGCCTGGCGTATTTATCGCGGATTAAAGAAAGATTATTTTAAAGGACAATGAGGACAGGGAAAAAACTACCAGTAAGATTTTTTAAGAATCTTTTAATATTTGCCGCAATCTCGATAGTTGCAGGTTGTAAAAACAATGATACACGCACCGATCTTGATTCCCCGGAGAGAGGTACCATACACATTAGCGTAGATGAATCTTTTAAACCGATCATCGATTCACAGATCCAGGTTTTTGAGGCTTTGTATC
>JBBQSI010000255.1:0-5396 GCA_038213975.1 Chitinophagales bacterium | reverse complement strand
CAGGTTTTTATAGTCATCACCCAAAGGCTTGTGGGGACGTGGCTTTGAATTTACAAAGGCTGCAACATCCCACGCATCTTCTGTAGAAAGTATGGGACTTTCATGCGTAGCCTGGTTGAAGGGCATGTTTGATCTAATATAATTGGCAAAAGATCCTAAGCGGTATAATCCCGCACCATCATTATAACTATTTGCTCCCCACAGAGGCGGATAGGTGTACGTAAATGGTTTTGCGCCGGGCAATCCACTTCCGTCTGCACCGTGACACGTTGTACAAATATTCGTGTAAACAATTTCCCCCCGCAAAGAATCTGCCGCCCGGTTCAAGAGCGGGATGGCATCAGACCCTGCACCAGCATGGGCCTCCCCTTTTTTATATCTTTACCTACCCATTTAATGTAAGCATACATCGCCTGCATTTCCCTGCTATTAGTATCAAGAAGTTGCCCGTTCAGGCTGCGTTGGAAACAGTCATTGATCCGGTAAGTAATATTTTCAACTACACCGCTTCTGCCGCGTAATTTGGGATACTGAGAAAAAGTGGTAGCAAAATTATTAGCCCACGGCCGCCGCCCCGCATCGAGATGACAGTTTTGGCAATTCATGCCATTGGAAATTTGAAACACACTACCCTTTGGTCCAAGATATATGCGGCAGTATTGGCTATCAAATCTTCCCCGTACATGATCAATTGCCTTTCTTCCCCGAAAACAGTCCGGTCCGAGTAAAGGCTTGGGGGGTCCACAAAGAGTCCGCACTGGTTGCTTCTATAGAGAAAGAATTTGAATCACAGGAAACAACTGCAAATATGAAAAATGTACTAACAGCAATGGCTACCCCCGGAATACCGGCCTTCGATTTCATTTATCGAAGTTAGAATTTATGATGTGCACTTACCTGCAATTGATTTTTAGAGATATTATCAGTGGTCTGTTTCATTACGCCCAGTTGAATATTTAAGTTGGGCAACAGTCCATAGCCAATGGCTGCGTAAGTACGGTTGCGGTCAAAAACTTCTACGGTGCGCCCGTCACCAATTTTTCGCTGGCCATTCATGAATAGTTCATTGTATAAAGCGAGGTAAACTGCACCCTTTTCTATAGAAGGCTTGTTGAAAGGTAAATTCACGAAGAGATTGTATCGATACCGCGTGCGGAAATCCTGGCCTTCAACAAATCGCTGTTCAAAACGAAAGCGGTGAGTGAGATAAAACCGGCCACCTACTTTTTGCGGGATCAGGGCCTCCTGGTAAATACGGCTTTCATCGGATGTAGCTTTGGAGCTGCCGTAAGCGCCCGATAAAACATAACCATAGCCGAGTGTAAATTTTATGCCGGCGTTTGACGGGGCATAAGTCAGGCCCGTTCTCAGGAGCAACTGCTCGAGGTCGCCGCCCAAATTCCAGTTTCTAAATTGATAGTCACCCTGTAGGCCAAAGGGACTTTTTTTGAAAGTTGTATTCCAAAAATACATGTACCAGGCACCGAGCTTGTCTTCATTTACCTGCCCGCGAACATTAGTGAACGCGGCTGCGACCGAGAATAAGATAGAACAAACGAAAATTTTCATAGCAACATTTAGCATGGATCAGAAGCTGGGAAGTTACCCATCTTTTATAAAAAGTAACTGCGAGACTATGCGTCCGTTGAAAATAAACTCTCTGGTGAAAGGTGCGGTGATCAATTGCCGGCAAGTGAATGTAGGGACGATCGAAAAAAATCACGCAGCTATTTGGCGGTTAATCATTGCTCAGCAAAACTTACCTGGTTTTTCGCGGATAGCAGCGCAAGAGGGTTATCACCATTTTCGTTTAGCTTATGGGATAGATATTGCAAGTGGGCTTCCAGTCAGGATATCCCGTACCGTTCCGTTGCATGCTTACACCGCGTTCTTATTTTGCTACACTAAACTTGTAAATAGTAGTCGATTTAAAAACATCGCCGGGATTCAAAACCGTTGAAGGAAAATCCGGATGATTGGGGCTATCAGGATAATGTTGCGGTTCCAGGCAGAAGGCAGTGCGGTACGCATCCTTTGTGTCATTCTTCAGCTCGTTTTTTCCAGCCATAAAATTACCGCCGTAAAACTGCAAACCCGGCTCGGTTGTATACAACTTCATGATGATGCCACTTTTGTCGCCCTTTACTTCGGCAGCAAGGGAAAGTTCAGAGCTGTCCTTATTCAAAATAAAATTGTGATCGTAACCGCGGCCGTATTGCAATTGGGTATTTTTCTGATTCACCCTTTCACCAATCGTATGTGGCTGCCTGAAATCAAAGGGTGTTCCACTCACGCTGTCAAATTTGCCTGTCGGGATAAGTGTCGCATCCACGGGAGTATAAGCAGCTGCATTTATGGCGAGCAGGTGTTTGTTAATGGTGCCCTCACCATTCAGGTTGAAATACGTGTGATTGGAAAGATTGCAAATCGTTGGCTTATTCGTAAGGGCTTCATAGTCAATTTTCAATGAGCCGTCTCCGCGCAGTGTATATATCACCTTCACATACAAATTGCCTGGATAGCCCATCTCGCCATCCTTGGAATTGTAAGTCAGTTGCAGGGACGTATCTGTGGTCTGTATGCCATCCCAAACCACGTTGTGAAATCCGTCAGGTCCCCCGTGTAATGAGTTTGGCTCATTATTGATCGGTAAAGTGTACGGTTTCCCATTTAGCATGAATTTTCCCCCGGCAATCCGATTGGCATATCGCCCGACAATTGCCCCGAAGAATGTTTGGGGTGTTTTCGTAAATGCACTTAGTGAGCCAAAACCAATGGCAATATCTGTTGGCTTACCGCTTGAGTCAGGCACAATAAAGTTTACAATACGGCCGCCATAATTGGTAATAGAAGCACTAAATTTTCTGTTTTCAAGGTAAAATAGATGAACCTTTTTTCCTTTTACCGTGTCCTCAAAAAAGGATTTAGGTACAAGAAGTGAAGAATCTTTTTCAGTTGCTATTTCCTCCGGGGTTGCTGATTCATCACTCGACGAACAGGAGATAAAGGCAACGGTGAGTTGCAAGGCTAAAAGGAAGTACAAGGTTTTTTTCATGGAAAAGTCGTGGGTTTAAAGACGGGTTTAAAAATATTAAAGATTTATCGCTTTCGGAATACAAACGAAAAATAAGTTGCGCCGCTCCTTCGGGGAAATGCGTCCAAACTGCCACGTTGAAGCTGGCGCAGGATTTATCAGCCGGGAATCTATTCTTTAGAATTATATTAGGAGCGTCAAATAATACAGTAGTAACATCTCAACTAATAGGCAGGCCATGAAATATTTTATTCTTCTCTTGCTATCGGCTATCTCGATTTCCGCAAACAGCCAAGCGGGAAACAGAACGAAGGCGCCATTACGCATCGCCGTGGCCGGTATGTCGCATGGGCACATCGGATTTTTGCTCAATGGAAAAATGAATCCAGACCTGGACCTGGTGGGTATTTATGAGCCCAACACCGAAATGGCTCAGCGCTACGCAAAGCAATTTAATTTTGACCCGGCGCTTCTTTATACAGACCTGCAAAAAATGCTGGACGCTACAAAACCGGAAGCTGTAGTGGCTTTTGGTTCTACGCTCGAACACCTGGCAGTTGTGGAACATTGCGCACCAATGGGCATCCACGTGATGGTAGAGAAGCCGTTGGCTACTACAGTAAAGGATGCAGAAAAGATGAGAAGCCTCGCGGAAAAGAATAATATTTTTTTGCTTACCGACTATGAAACTTCCTGGTATCCCAGCAATGAAAAGGCTTACCAGTTGGTAAAGGACAGCGCTTATGTTGGCATCGTTAGGAAGGTGGTAGTGCATGATGGACACGAAGGACCAAAAGAGATCAACGTGAGCAAAGAATTTTTTGCCTGGCTTACTGATCCTGTAGAAAATGGAGCAGGTGCATTATTTGATTTTGGGTGCTATGGTGCCAACCTCATGACCTGGATAATGGGAAATGAAAAACCGACTTCGGTTACGGCCGTTACGCGGCAATTCAAACCAAACATTTATCCGAAAGTGGATGATGATGCCACCATAATTGTTTCCTATCCATCGGCTGAATGCATCATCCAGGCTTCCTGGAACTGGCCTTTCGGAAGAAAAGATATAGAGATCTATGGCGACAGTGGCTACGTGATAAATGTAGATAGCAAAATAATGCGCCTTCGGCATCATGGTATGCGCACTGAAACAGTGATACAGGTTTCACCCGAAAAAGTACCGGTGCATACTGATCCATTCTCCTATTTGTACGATGTAATCCGTGGCAAGATCAAAGTGCCGGAATATGGCCCCTATTCTCTCGCTAACAATGTGATCGTAGTTAAAATTTTAGCTGCCGCCAGGCAGTCTGCAAAGAGTGGTAAGGCGGTGAAGCTGGACTGATCACAAAGCAGCCCATTGAAAATATTTACCTCATAGTCTAAGCTTTTTCTTTGATTCTATCATTTAATAGAACCAGACGTGCGCCCTTCCTTTCTTAAATACATCACCGGTAAATCAACCCGCCCCTTCGGACAGTTTTAAGTGCTGTTCGTCCTTTCCAATCCCTTTTCATAAAGCATATTCGCGAATTTCATTTGGCTTCTCTTTAGAACGCCTGCTTTTTATTTGACTGCTGTTTTAATAAACAATTAGATAATGGAATTATTGGTTGGCTTGAGCATGCCATATGCTCACTGTTGTCACTTTTTATCGGTCTCAAAAAAAATAATACATGCCCGGTAAGAAAATAGCATACATTTATCCGGCTACTCAAATGATGCAACTACCTAAAGGCATCAGCAACTTCTGCTTCCCCCATCGATTACACATCATCTTTTAAAACAAAATGCATGTACAGGAAACTTACTAAGCACGCAGTCATGTGCGTATTGCTCTTATCGTCCAGCAGCCTTTATGCCCAGTCACCGGGCGGGATAGGACGTCAGTCAATTTGGTTGCAGGGAAATTTTTTTTCCGATTCAGGCCAGGCGCGAAGGTTGAATTTTAACCCGGCGACGAACATGGATAATGGTAGCCGGCAAATAAAAATGTCGGGCAATATAGAAGAGCTGAGAAGGGCAACCATCTTTACGGTTTACCAGAATGCCGTGTTGGACGAGGAAATTCCTGTGTGGCAGATGAACGGTGGTTTTGGAGATCTGCTATTTTCTACCAGGCAGGTATCCAGCAAAAGCGGAAAAATGAATTTGTTGTTTCAAAAGCCTGCAGCTGCGTCAGCGAAACAGAAAAAGACGGAGACGATCATTTCTACCTATGTGAGGCAGAAGCCAAAGTCCGCTGCCGAAACCGAAGCAAATGAAGAATCAGTGATTCAATTTGGAAACTTGCAATCGCCACACGAGGGCAATCAATCACCGGGCCTGGTAGCTGAGTTTATCGTGTATGAAACGATTTTAA
>JBBQSI010000254.1:0-5425 GCA_038213975.1 Chitinophagales bacterium | reverse complement strand
CCTCGGCCGTGGGAAGCTACGGTGAAAGACAAGGCAAAACCTACAACCTGAACAAAGAGTTGACGCTGACATACAACCGCACTTTTGGTAATGATCATAACATCGATTTTGTGGCGACCGCTTCCGATCAGTATACAAAATGGTATGTAAACGACCTGAGTGGGCGGGTTGATTACACCGATCCTCAATTTCGGGGCATTAGAAATCAACCACCGTTCACCAGCGGTTTCGCAGGCATCCTCGAGGAACTGCAGCTTATCGGATATATGGGCCGGTTAAGCTACAAATACCAGGACAAATATTATCTTGACGGAACATTGCGCTATGATGGTGCATCGAAACTTGCCCCGGGATACAAGTGGGATTACTTCCCATCCTTTGCAGCCGGCTGGCGTGTAAGCTCGGAGAAATTCTTCCCGCGGAATACTTTTATCAATGACTTGAAATTTAGGGGAGGGTGGGGAACTTTAGGAAATATCAACTCCGCAGGAGCGTACAAATTTCTTTCGAACATTAATTTTAATGCTGACTATGCCTTGGGCTCTGGGGGAGGAAATGGGGTAGGAACGCAACTTCAGGGAGCCACCCTGCCGGACTTCGCAAATACTACTTTAACCTGGGAAAAATTGAACACGACGAATCTCGGTTTTGATGCCGTCTTGTTTAATAACAAAGTAAATTTTACTGCAGAGTGGTATGATAAGAAAACGTTTGGCATCATACAGTCAGTGTCTCTCCCTCCGAATACCGGTATTCAAAGTCCCGCTGACCTGAATATTGGCGAGGTGAGGAATAACGGCTTTGAATTCCAACTTGGGTACAACGGTGATCTTGGCCCTGTGCAGTTCAACGTGAGCAGCAACCTAACTACAAACAAAAATGAAGTGGTGAAATTGTACAACGGCAACCCCCTCGGTGGAGAAGGAGGCCGTATAGAAGAAGGATATTCTTTATTTTATCTCTGGGGCTACAAGGTTGGCGGCATTTTTCAGTCCCAGTCTGAAATAGATAACTGGCGGGCAACCCATGCAGATGTTTCTATCGGACAATCGCTGACTGATCCTTCAGTTGGGTATCAATATCAACCGGGTGATATGTATTTCCGCGACGTATATGGAAATCCTACAGAACCGAAGCAGCGCTACAGTCCTTCTCCTGATAGCATAATCAACAGTAACGATCGAACCTTCCTTGGCAAAACTATTCCCGGGTTCTATTATGGCTTTAATATAGGTGCCAATTGGCAGGGCTTTGATTTGTCGATGTTGTTCCAGGGTATAGGTGATGTAAAAAAATATAATTACCTGCGTTCAGCCGGCGAGAGTTTAAGCGGCCTTGCAAATCAATGGTCAACAGTGCTAAACAGGTGGACACCGCAAAATAAATCAAACGATATCCCCCGTGCTGTATTCAACAATCCTTCAAACCCTACAAGACTTTCTGACAGGTTTGTGGAAAGTGCCGCCTACTTCAGGCTTCGCAATTTACAACTTGGGTACAGCCTGCCAAACAACTTACTGAACGGTTCCGGGTTCATTTCAAAACTTAGATTTTACGCAGGTGCAATCAATTTGTTTACAATTACTGAATGGACCGGACTTGATCCTGAGGTAGATGGCATACCGCCGACACGACAATTCATTTTCGGCATCAATGCATCCTTTTAATTCACATTAAGTAATTATAAAATGAGAAAACTTTTTCTAAAATCCACACTAGTACTGCTGACGATATCTGTTTGCTTTGTCATCAACAGTTGCGATAAAAATAAATTAGACTTATTGCCGCATGGGCCAACAGAGCAATCATACTTCACAAAAGAAGATGATTTCACGAAAGCTGTACTGGGCGTATATGCAAAAATGAGTGACTTCTTCTCGTACAACGGGGGCGGCCCGCAAATTCACGCCTTCCTTCTTCCGGGTGATGACATCACAACTAATGATAACAATGAGGCGTTCGAAACTTTCGGTCCGTTACAGCCAAGCAATGGCACGCTAAGCGGGCTTTTCTCGCAACACTATCAATTGATAGCCCGTGCCAATGTAGTGTTGGAAAAAATTGCTGCCGCTGAAAGTGGTGTGTACACTACGCCAGGATTGGATCAATTTCATAAAGGGGAAACGCTTTTTTTACGAGGCTATGCATATTACAACTTGTGGAATTTCTTCGGGACAGCACCCTTGGTCACAGAAAGGGTAACGAACGATAATCAGTTTTCTCCTTCCGGCACTACGGGTACACAACTGCTAGACCAGGCGATCGCAGATTTCAGTGCAGCCGCCGGTTTGCTCCCTGCAACATGGGATGATGCAAATCGTGGCCGGGTGACTACCAACTCTGCCAATGGCATGCTTGGGAAGTCCCTTGTTTTCCGGGCGTCGGCAGCAAATGCTGCGGCCGATTACACGGCAGCGATTGCCGCGTTCAATAAGATATCAGGCGCGTCATTGATTTCAAACTTTGAAGACAATTTTTCCTTTGATACAGAAAATAATGAAGAATCGTTGTTTGAATACCAGGCGTCGCAAGCTTTTGGTTTTGACAATGTTTGGTTATCAAATGATTTTGACAATGCCGTCGGAGCCCTCTCAATTTTCTGGGGTTTTTACGATAACAACTTTGCACTATTTGGCCGCTCCAGGTTTTATGTAACAGACAAAGTGGTGAATACTTTCAATGTAGATGATCCGCGGATTGCCTTCACTTTTGACCCGGCGGATAAGACGGTAAAAAAGTATGTGACCAGGGATAAAAAGTCTCAGTCCGGCGTAGCATCTGTGAATAATTACAGAATTCTCCGCTATGCTGACGTGCTCTTATTGAGAGCTGAAGCAACACTGCAATCAGGTGGTTCCACCGCGGATGCAATTGGATTGATCAACCAGGTGCGGGCACGTGCAAGAAATATCAGCGGTTCAATGGATCCTGTTGATCACTCCCTGGGTGAAACTGACAAAGCCGTGATCATGCAATGGATCATGGATGAAAGGTTGATGGAACTGGCAGGCGAGGGGCAAAGATGGTTTGACCTCCGGCGTTGGGCGTTGGGAAATATAGTAACGCTTAGTAATGATTTCTTCAGTTCAAATGTGTCAACTAACATGAATTTCCAGTCACCAAAGAATCTCAATTTTCCAATACCTAACAGCGAAATAGATGTGAACCCGAACGTGACGCAGAACCCGGGATATTGATAGGCTTGTGCAATCGAGCCGCTTATAATATGTTTTTCACCATCGTCTCATAAGCAGCAGTTGTTTTAATACATATAAGCTCCCCATGTGGGGAGTTTATATTTTCAGCGCTTCAAAATAAACCAATGAAAATTTTAGCATCGGCAATTTTATTATTGTTTGCCCTTCCGGAATGTACAAAAAAAGGAAGCAGCAGCGAACCACCGCAGAATCATGCGCCGGTTGCGCAGCTCACGGCGAAGTTAGTATCAGCCAATCCTTTCACTTTTGAATTTACAGTTGTTGCTTCCGATGCTGACCAGGATCCGCTGACATACAACTGGGATTTTGGCGAGGGTACCAAAAAGGCGGGTGCCGCAACAGAAACTTTCACTTTTGACGATAGTAAAGACTTTACCGTGAGGGTTACCGTAAGTGATGGCAAGGCTAACCCGGTGCCAGCGATGACAAATATCTCTACGAAGTTGTCATCTGTCACCATCGACTTTTCCAAAACATACCAGACGATGGAGGGTTTTGGAGGATTTGGGGCTAAAATGGAGTACTGGGGACCAGGCCCGTTTGAAGATGATGCTTTTGTGAATACATTGATCAGCGATTTAGGGTTAACGATTTTGCGGGATAATGTCACGACAAGCTTTGAACCAGTAAATGATAACGGAGATGCTTATTCGACTGATCTGTCAAAATTCAATCTTAACAAGGATATCAGTGGCCTGGATGAACCCTTATCTGATCATTTGGCCTATCTCAAAAAAATGCATGCTGCGGGGCTCAGCAAGATGATCGCATCCGTTTGGAGCCCGCCATCCTGGATGAAGTATAATAATGCAATTGGCAATGGTACACAAAATACGACGTCTGCACCGCCATACACGACAAGTCCTACGGCATCAACCAATCAATTGAAGCCTGCGAACTACGAAGAGTTTGCCGAGATGTGCGTAGCCTATATTAAGATTCTTAAACAGGAAACTGGTATTGCCCTGTATGCTTTGAGTGTGCAGAACGAGCCCAGATTTTCGCAGTTTTATTCTTCGGCGGTTTACAATGGTGAAGCGCTGAGGGATCTTATAAAGGTGGTAGGAAAAAGGTTGCGTGATGAGGGCCTGGCCACAAAACTTTTTCTCCCGGAAGATGTAGGCTGGCTGGAGGGTGTTGAGAGCATGATAACGCCAGCCCTGGCCGATCCTGAAGCAAGAAAATATATTGATATAGTTGCGGTGCACGGCTACGATCTTGATGGTGTGACTGCAGCCTCAACGAGTGCTTCAACCTGGGCAACAATGTACGGCTGGGGAGCGAAATATGATATTCCCTTATGGATGACGGAGACTTCAGGATATGCTAACAATTATGATGGTGCCATGGCCCTGGCAAGAGCTATGTACACCGCAATCCGGTATGGCCAGGTATCGGCCTGGGTTTTTTGGTCCCTAAGCACCACTAACGTTGACGAATACTCGCTGATGAACGCTGCCGGGGAAAAGAGTAAGCGCTATTATGTTTCGAAAAATTTTTACCGGTACATACGCCCGGGTGCCGTGCGTACGGAAGCAGGTGGTGATGATGCACAACAGGTATATGCGCTGGCGTTTAAACATTTGGGTGATGCTACTCACACAATCCTCCTGATAAATGATAACGATGTTGCCAAAGTTATAAAGCTTTCCGGTAAGGATCTTCCTGCCGAAATGGATGAATATATTACGTCCGCTTCTCAAAATACTGAAGCAGCAGGAAAGGTGGCTACCGCCGACAACATTATACTGCAGCCGCGGAGTGTTACCACATTTTACCGGTGACGGCCCCTCTGTAAGAAAACAAATATTGGGTATATTTAAGGAGCATTTTAGAACACTTTGCAACTCTTGTGTATGTCAAATTCCCGGCGAAGGTTTATAACTCGTTCTGCAAAAAATGTTTCGCTCTCTTCTAAGTAGGTCAGCAGCAGCGGAGTGGCGAGCACTCACCTGGGAAATAATGCTATTCTTGCCAATGCAAGGCTTGTGTGGACTATTGCTGTTAGTAGGTTTGAGGGAAATAATATTTCAGACCGCTTAATAATGCCTGGTTATAGAGAACCTTGGTCACTGCCAAAATTTTCCTGAATATGACAGGCGATAGGGTTTATCTACATGGTTGTTGAAAGAATGATTAAGCTTTCATAGGGCGAATCAATCTTGGGTCAAAAAGGGGAAAACTAACCAGTAAACAATCTAAAACTT
>JBBQSI010000253.1:0-5494 GCA_038213975.1 Chitinophagales bacterium | reverse complement strand
GCACCTGATACAGCGGCACCCGCAGCAATGGAAATGTCAGCAAAGGACGTTATTGAAAAATACCTTGCAGCAATTGGCGGCGCAGCAAAATTAAAGGACATCAATACCATGCTTGTCCAGGGAGAAATGGTGGTTCAGGGGATGACCTTGCCTTATTTAGCGAAACAAAAAAATCCAAACCTGCAGGTGATGGAAGTGACGATGAATGGCAACCCGGTTTTCAGAAGGGTGTATGATGGCACTGCAGGTTTCAATAATCAAATGGGAAACAAACAGAATTTTACAAAAACAGAATTGGATGAAGCTTCGGACAACAAAGGCATCTTTTCACAGCTATACTATGGCGACGGCACTTATAAGATGAAAGTTGACGGGCAGGAAAAAGTAAATGGTAAAGATGCCATTAAGTTGAACATCGTAACGCCTTCGGGCGGCGAATGGATCGAGTATTATGACGCCGCATCAGGCTACCTCGTAAAAACGGTGAAAAAAACTGTAAGCGAGGGTAAAGAAACGATGCAGTCTGTGACATATAGTGATTATCGTAAGACAGGCGACATCATGACGCCATTCAAGTATTTAATTTCTACAGAATCGCCCATCGGTGCGCAGGAATTTAATGTGAACGTCACGGAAGTAAAGCTGAATGAAGATGTGGCTGATACAGATTTTAAATAGAATCGCTCACCAGGAAATTTTACAATTCAATTCCAATTTTTTTCATAAGCAGGGAAGCGTTCATGCTCGTACATACGCCGGGCTTTAACCTGTAGTCAAAAAAGAGTTCTTCGTCTTTCACCTGTACATCAAAGTGTGCATTTTGGATGTTTTCGGGAAACTCGCCCGCTAACGATGCAAGCTGTAGGTCATGTGTAGCAATGATGGCCGGTGCTTTATGATGGAGCAATTGTTTCACGAGCGCCACGGAGCCTGCATGGCGGTCGCCCGAATTAGTGCCGCGAAGTATTTCATCCAACAAAATGAATACCTGCTTTTTTTCATTCACAATGTCGATGATGGTCTTTAGTTTTTTTAATTCAGCATAGAAAGTAGAAGTGCTTTCCTCCAGGTTGTCTGTGATGCGCATGCTGCTGGCGAGCTGCAAGTGACTTACTTTGAATCTGCTGGCACAAACAGGAGCACCGGCCAAAGCCAGTACAATGTTTACACCGATGCTTCTGAGGTAAGTACTCTTGCCGGCCATGTTGGAACCGGTAACGAGCAGTATATCGTTTTGCCTGTTTAACGAAATATCGTTGTTTACCCGTTTTGCTGCCGGGATCAGCGGATGTCCAATGGCTTCACCCACGCATTCGAAATAGTTTTCTGTCACGTCCGGGAATACCCATGCCGGATGATTAAAAAGCAAAGTTCCAAGGCTACCCAGCGCTTCCATTTCAGCCAGTGTTTGCAACCATTCACTTATAAGTTTTTTATGTTCCGCTTTCCACCGCTCAAGATCCAGCACCTGCTGCAGGTTCCAGAGAAGGAAAATATTCAGGGGAATCGCGAGGACGAGGTTATACCGCAGGTCCAGGCGGTCGAGGATTTTCTTTAAGCGACGAATATTACCTGAAGCAGCCTGTTGCCCTTTTAGCCTGGCTTGCAACGAAAGGAGGAGCGGAGTTTTAAAGTCAGCATTTTCTATATGTAACAGGGACGCGTACACGACATCCATTTCATTCGTCATTTTACCCAACTGATCATGTATCGGCAACACTGCCCCGGACAGACGGTATTCCAGCACGCCGAAGGCCAGCAACACCGAATAAAAGATGGGATTGCCTACTAGGTCCATAACAAATAAAACAGTGACGATAATCATGATCGCCGGCAACAGAAAGCGCAGATATTTCCAGGGCGTAAATTGCAAAAACACTGGCGGCGTATTACTCCATTTTACCAGCCTATTTACAACGGATGAACCCACGGTAGTCTTTTTCCCAATCGCTTTTAATTGCAGCAGCCAATCGGATTGTTGTGCAAGTTCCTGCAGGCTCTGTTGCCTTTCTCTAATTATTTTCACTTTTGCCGGCGCGGAAAACATAGCAGCAAGCTGCTGCTGGCCTTGTTCACCAACACTGCGGTTCACGTATTGAAAAAGAGAAGCACGACCGAATATATCCAGGTCGTTGGCGTACAAATGCTGTGGATCTAAAAACCTCTCGCCACCGGGAAATTTTACATAATCGTGCGACAGGTATTGTTGTTCTTCTTTACAAACTTCCAACAATCGCCCGTGTTCATCAATGCGGCGACTGTTTAGAAGGTCTGCCGACAGCAATCTTGAAAAGATAAAAAGGAGCACAAGGCTTGTTATCGCAACGACGAAAATGCCAAAGGGCAGAAGGATATAAATAGCAGCTACAATCACGACCATACAACCTAATCGTAGCCAACCCAGCATTGACTTTCGCTTGAGTAAACCGTTCAGCGCTGTCTTCAATTCTTTTGTTCGCTGCTGGTAATATGCGCCCGGTGAAGATATCATAAATGGGATTAAAACTAAGGCATTCCGTCTTGAGATGGAAGAGTTCATTCCCGGGAAAAACAGAAAACCGTGGAGATCTAATTTTCCAAAAATATTTTGCGTAGTCAAATAACTACATTTATATTTGTAGTCAAATAGCTACGCAATGAATTTAAGAAGAGATGTATTCCAGGCCATAGCAGATCCGACAAGAAGGGCCATACTCCTACTGGTCGCCACGCAGTCAATGACGGCCGGAGCAATTGCTGCAAATTTCGACACAGCTCGGCCTACCGTCTCCAAACACCTGCAAATACTTACGGAGTGCGAATTGCTTCAACAGGAACAGACCGGCAGAGAAATATCCTACCACATCAATGCTAAAAAAATGAAAGAAGTTGCTGACTTCATTGAGCCGTTTCGCAATATGTGGGATGAAAGGTTTAATAAACTGGAAGCCACCATGAAAAAATACAAGCAAAAGAAATAATTTAAAATGGAAAGAAAAACCAGCATCCAGGCCGACGATGGCAAACAAGAGTTGATGATCACAAGGGAATTTGATTTGCCCCTGGAATTACTTTTTACAGCGTATACAGAACCGGAAATTGTTGAGCAGTGGATGGGAACAAAAGTGCTGAAGCTGGAAAATAAAAAACATGGTTGCTATCAATTTGAAACTACCGATCCGAAAGGGAACAAACACGGCTTCAATGGCACGATACACGAGTTTGTTCCTAACCGGAAAATTACGAGGACGTTTGAAATGGAGAATACCCCGTTTGGCGTCCAGCTTGAGTTCCTGGAATTTGAGGAAATTTCTGCCGGCACCAGTAAACTCACCATGCATGTTGTGTATAGATCAGTTGCCATCAGGGATCAAATTCTCCAACTACCATTCGCCCGGGGCATCAATATGGCGCACAACAGGATACAAGATATTTTAGGAAAAATGAGATAGTACTTAGTGAAAAAGAGACACAGAACAATATATTGGATTGCAACAGCCTGGCTTGCTTTGGGGATGATATCGACGGGCATAGTGCAGTTTATAAAAATGGATAAGGAAGTCGCAAACTTTTCGCATTTGGGCTATCCTGAATATTTGATGAGCATATTAGGTAGCTGGAAAATCCTGGGAGTAATCGCAGTACTTATTCCTAAATTTCCTTTGCTAAAAGAGTGGGCCTATGCAGGCTTTTTCTTCGCTATGTCAAGTGCAGTAATTTCACATATGGTCTTGGGCGATTCCATGAAAGAAATTTTTGGACCATCGTTGCTTTTGATGCTGACTTTTACATCATGGTATTTCAGGTCTGCCGACAGAAAACTCATTCCCTTAATCAATCAATGAAAAAGCATGAATCCAAAAGTTGATTTCTACTTTGATAAGGCAAAACAATGGAAGGAAGAATTTGAACAACTGCGGAAGATCATTCTTGGTTGTGACCTCCTGGAAGAATTAAAATGGGGGCATCCATGTTACCGGTATGATGATCAGAATATTGTCCTGATGCATGGATTTAAAGACTATTGTGCGCTGCTGTTTTTCAAAGGAGTCTTATTAAAAGATGCTGATAATATTTTGATCCGGCAAACCAAAAATGTTCAGTCAGCCCGCCAGGTTCGCTTCACCAGTGTGGAGCAAATAATAAAACAGGCGAAAATATTGAAGGCCTATGTGTATGAAGCCATAGAAGTAGAAAAAGCCGGTTTGAAAGTTCCTTTGAAGAAGACTTCCGATTTCAAGATTCCTAAAGAGTTTCAAAACAAGTTAGATAAAAGCACGGCTTTAAAAAATGCATTTGAAGCCTTAACACCCGGAAGGCAGAGAGCCTATTTTTTTTATTTTTCCCAAGCCAAACAATCCAAGACCCGTGAGTTACGGGTAGAAAAATCATTGACGCAAATTCTTAACGGGAAGGGATTGAATGATTAAGTCAATCTCCGGAGAATAAAAAAATGACCAATACATCATAATATGAAAAAAAAATTACCAGGAAATCAGCGTGCCGAATTAATAAAAACATTGGAAGACCGCTTCCGGAAAAATATGAATCGTCATAAAAGTATTGCATGGGCTGGTGTACAAATGAAGCTTGAAGCGAACATCGATAAATTGTGGTCGCTCAATGAAATGGAAATTACCGGTGGAGAACCGGATGTGGTAGATCATGATAAAAAAACGGGCGAATATATTTTTTATGATTGCTCGCCTGAAAGCCCAAAGGACCGCAGAAGCCTGTGCTATGATCGGCAGGCCCTGGATTCAAGAAAAGAGAACAAGCCCAAAAACAGCGCTTTGGATATGGCGGCAGCTATGGGAATAGAACTCTTAAATGAAGAACAATACAAGGCCCTTCAGAAGTTGGGAAAATTTGACGCCAAAACATCGAGCTGGATCTTGACCAGGCCTGCCATCAGGAAACTCGGCGGAGCGCTGTTTTGTGACCGGCGCTATGATACAGTCTTTGTTTATCACAATGGTGCGGAATCCTATTATGCAGCCAGGGGTTTTCGTGGGTCGTTGCGGGTTTGAAGTTTCTTTTTCTGTCTGAAAAGATGGTGCAACAAGTGATTTTTGTGAGGCGTAAAGCAGGTAAGTGGAACAACTTGAAAACTTTTATTTTTATAAAGTCCGAAAAATTTGTGTCGTTGGAATAGAAAAAATAATTTCGATGGATGTGGAAAAAACTTTTTGGCCCCGGGCTTTCGAGCGGAGAGGGAATCACTAACATTTCATTTTACAAGAAAGCCTTTGGTGCTGCGGAACGTGGACTTATTTTAAATGATGATGGAAGTAAACCGCTGGGCAGGTTTGGATTTGACTTGTCTTCATTCAATTAGTATCAATTTTAATAGAACATTTGTATAATCCATTAATATAAAAAATTATGAAAGCAATTTGGAACGACCAGGTTTTAGCAGAAAGCGATAACACCGTAGTGGTAGAGAACAATCACTATTTTCCTGCGTCCAGCATAAGCAAGGATTTTTTTAAATCTTCAGAATTGCATACCACCT
>JBBQSI010000252.1:0-5518 GCA_038213975.1 Chitinophagales bacterium | reverse complement strand
ACATTATTTTGAATATTGTAGGCAATATATTTTACCACTTCTTTAGGCATGTCCAGCCCATCGTTCTTCATTTTTTTCTCCAGTATCTCAATCTTCGTATCGTAGTCTGGAATCTGCAGATCAGCACTGAGGCCCCAGCGGAAGCGGCTGAGTAGTCTCTCCTGGACGCCTTCTAAATCTTTTGGCGGTTTATCAGAAGTAAGGATAAGTTGCTTTCCACTTTGATGGAGATGATTGAATATGGCAAAGAGGGCGTCCTGCGACTTTTCTGCCCGCATGAAGAACTGTACATCATCAATGATGAGGACATCAATCAACTGGTAAAAATGGATGAAATCATTGATTGCTTGATTCCTGCTATGATCAACGAACTGGTTGATGAATTTTTCCGAGCTTACATATAAAACGACCTTGCTGTTGTGAAGCCTTTTCACTTCATTGCCAATCGCTTGCGCAAGATGTGTTTTTCCCAGACCAACGCCACCGTATATTACTAATGGATTGAAAGAAGTGGAGCCGGGCTTTTCAGCTACGGTTTTTCCGGCACGTCTTGCAACACGGTTGCAGTCGCCTTCAATGAAATTTTCGAAAACATGAACCGGGTTCAGTTGCGGGTCGATTTGCATTTTCTTCAACCCTGGAATAACGAATGGATTTTTAACCGGGTTATTTATGACAAGAGGAAAATCCATTTCGTTATTTGAGTAAGACTTATAACCCTGACCTGGAATATCCATCGTCTGCGGTTTGCTTTTATTATTACCGCTGTCCACCATGATGCGATATTCTAACCTTGCTTCTTTACCTAATTCGCGCTTCAATGTCTTCGCCAGCAGATTCACATAATGCTCTTCTATGTACTCATAAAAGAACTGGCTTGGCACCTGTATGGTAAGAATTCCTTCGGTTAGTTCAACAGGCCTTATCGGCTCGAACCAGGTTTTAAAATGCTGCCACTCTACGATATCTTTTATAATATTGAGACAATTCTGCCAAACTGTTTCGCAAGCTTTATTCATTATTTTTCAGTAAGCTCGTTTAAGAGATTTTGATATCCGTAAGTGGGGGTTGCCGGAAAGAAAAATAAGACAAAAAATGATTGAATAATTTTCCCGTAGCAAGACAGCGAATATCAAAATTATTTGTTGAAAAAAAAATTTTTTATTGTTTGTTTTTCTCGAGCTTGCTACAGAAATAACCCGTGAAATTTTTGGCACAAAAAAATAAAAAAAATAAAAAGAAATTGTGATGCAGGCAGGGGTTGTTTTACAGCCTTAAAAAAAATATTTCAAATATTTTTTTTGGACTTTTTTAAAATATTTTTTGTGGGTAAATTTTTTTTTTAAAATTCTTATTTATGTGCAAAACATTTTGTGATGCTTTGTTTATAAATGGCTATACCTTTAAAAAAATAATCGGCAGACATGAGTTATGAAATTACAGGAAAACTGATCGAAAAATTTGAAACTATTCAACGCTCTGAAACTTTCAAAGTGCGTGAATTCGTGATTGAAAAATCTGATGATATAGGAGGTAAAACGATCACTAACTTTATTAAATTTCAGTGTACGCAAGACCGTACATCCATTGTAGACCGCGTAAACACTGGGGATGAGATAAAAGTACACTTCAATATACGCGGGGCAAAATGGGAAAAAGATGGTAAAGTTTCGTACTTCAATAACCTCGATGCCTGGCGCATTGAACAGGTATTAAATGGTGGAAAAGCATCCAATGCTCCTGAAGAATATCTTGAGCCGCTTGATACATTTTCATCCACTTCACCTGATGCTATCGACGATCTTCCCTTCTAATCAACGCTAATGCAAAAGAGCTTCCGGAATAATTATCCGGCGCCAGCCGATGCAAAAAAAAATCACCTTCAAAATAAGGCCATCTTTTATCAATGACGAGGGCCATATTAAAAAGCAAATTGCTGCGTATACAAGTGTTGCGGCACAAGATGTTACGGGATATTTATTGCTCAAAAAATCCCTCGACGCAAGGGGCAAAGAATCTTTCTTCGTACTCACAGTTTTGGCTTTTATTAATGAGCCTGTCCAGGACCGGGAACTTCGGAAATTCATAAAAAGGGACGTTTCAAAATCAGCAAAAAAAGTCGTCATAATTGGCGCTGGACCGGCAGGTCTTTTTGCTGCTATCTCGTTGATCGAAAACGGGATAAAACCCATCATTCTCGAAAGAGGAAAAAATGTGCGTGAACGCCGGAGAGATCTCGCCTTGCTGAATAAAAAAGGAGAGATAAACCCCAACAGTAATTACTGCTTTGGCGAGGGTGGTGCAGGCACTTACAGCGATGGCAAACTCTATACCCGCAGCAGCAAACGCGGAGACATCGAAAGCATTCTTCATCTCTTTGTTCAATTCGGAGCTGATGAAAATATCTTGTATACCACCCACCCGCATATCGGGACGAACAAATTGCCCGCCATCATTGCTACCATGCGAGATGCAATCGTTGAATGCGGCGGGGAAGTACACTTCGAGACCATGACCGCGGGCATCACCTTGAAAGATGGATCGGTGGCAGAAATTTCAACAAATGATGGGCGGGCTTTTACCGGTGATGCTTTCATATTTGCAACAGGCCACTCGGCCCGCGATATATTTTACCTACTCCATCATAATGGTATCAAGGTGGAAGCCAAGCCTTTTGCCCTCGGCGTACGCATTGAACATCCGCAGGATATTATAAACAACATTCAATATGGCCGGGAAAGAAAGCAGCTCAGTGATGCACTGCCTCCGGCAAGCTATAGCCTTGTTGACCAGGTAGAGGAGCGTGGCGTATTTTCCTTTTGCATGTGCCCGGGAGGCATCATTGCGCCTGCTGCCACTTCCTTTGGTGAACTGGTAGTAAATGGCTGGAGTCCCTCTAAAAGGAATAACCCTTATGCAAATAGCGGTATGGTGGTACAGTTGGAACTTAAGGATGTGGATGCATACTATGCGGCCCTGGGCCGGAAGAAAAATGAAGGAGATCCCTTTATGATGTTAGCATTTCAGCAAGAAGTGGAAAAAAGTGCCTTCGAAGCGGGAGGTGGCAAATTCGTTGCGCCGGCACAGCGGCTGATTGACTTTAATGAAGGAAAACTTTCGACTGATTTGCCTAAATGCTCGTACACGCCGGGTACGCACTCCGCTCTGCTCAATGAAGTGCTCCCCGGCTTCATTGCTTCCAGGTTGCAAGAGGCCCTGCAAACTTTTAGAAAAAAAATGCCCGCAAGAAACAACCTCCCTGGGTATTATACGAATGAAGCAATTGTGGTCGCCACTGAAAGCAGGACATCTTCTCCGGTAAGAATTCCCCGCGACCCACAACTGCTTGTTCACCCGTCAGTGAAGAACCTCTACCCTTGCGGCGAAGGTGCCGGCTATGCCGGTGGTATAGTAAGCGCTGCCATGGATGGACAGCGGGTGGCGAAAGCCATTGCATTGATCTGATACCGTTTATAAAAAATTAGAAGAGCCAGTTTTAGGAAATAAATACTTTTGCCACCTTTCACAAGAAACCCTTGCCTGCAATCGTAAAGCACATGGAGAATATCTTAGAAGTTCAGCATCTCAAAAAGTATTACGCCACCCAGCGGGCTGTAGACGACATAAGTTTTTCTATTCCGAAGGGCACCATCTTTGGTTTGCTGGGTCCAAATGGTGCAGGAAAGACGACACTCCTGCGGATGATCACCGGCATCTTTTACCCTGACAGTGGAAGTATTTTGTTCGAAGGGAAAAAGTTTGATCCCGCCGCCGACATTGCCCGCATCGGCTACATGCCGGAAGAGAGAGGATTGTACAAAAAGATGAAAGTTGCCGAACAGGCTCTTTATCTCTCCATGCTGAAAGGCCTTAGCCGCAAGGATGCGATGGCAAAGCTGAAAGATTGGTTTGTAAGATTTGAAATGGAAACCTGGTGGAATAAGAAAGTAGATGACCTGAGTAAAGGTATGAGCCAGAAGTTGCAATTTGTGGCAACAGTGATGCACGATCCAAAGCTGCTCATCCTGGACGAACCCTTCAGCGGCCTCGACCCAGTAAACAGTAACCTGATTAAAGACGAGATCCATAAACTTGCCCAAAAAGGCACGACAATTATCTTCAGTACACACCGCATGGAGCAGGTGGAAGAAATTTGTGATGACATCATCTTAGTCAACCAGGGAAAAAAGGTATTGGACGGCAGCGTTCACCAGGTGAAGCAGGATTTTAAAGAAAATATTTTCCGCATTGGTTTTTCGTCCGTCCCTGCACCATTCGAGAGCAGAACTTTTGACATCGTATCTGAAAAGGGCAACGAATTGATTGTGAAGATCAGGGAAGAGCACACGCCATCCACCGTGTTGAAGGAGTTTCTGTCTCACAATGATGAGGTGATCTCCTTCAACGAGATACTGCCTACGCTCAACGATATCTTCATCAAGCAGGTACAACACACCAAGCTCGCACGACAGTTCGAGAAAGTATCCTGATTAGCTTATTAAAAAGAATTTGACTGAAATGAGAAAGATTTGGCTTGTTATCAAAAGAGAATACAGCACCAGGGTAAGAAACAGAACATTTATTCTTTCGACCATCCTGCTGCCTTTATTTTTTATCGGATTTGTATTTGCTTCCGCTTATTTTTCTATAAAAAGCACCGATCAGCAAAAGATCGCCGTGGTGGATGAGAATGGCATTTTCAGAAATAGTTTCCAGAGCGATAAAGAGATAGAATTTGATTTTCCCCCGGATGTTGACGGAAAAAATTTCATTGATAAAGGCTATACTGCGTTTTTAAGAATACCTAAAAATTATAACTCACCAGGCGATTCTATCGTGTTGCTCTCCAAAAAGCAACTGGGACTTGAGGCCGAAGAACAGGTAAGAAACGAGATAAATGATGCAATTCGCAACCAGGCTTTTCTGCAAAACAACATTGACCGAAGGGTGCTGGACTCTATCAACGCAATAGATGCAGAAGGCCAATATAACTTCAGTACGGTTGTGCGGCAGGGAAATGTGACTGCTCAATCTAACTCCGGCTTGTCTTACGGCATAGGCATCGGCAGTGGTATCCTCATTTACCTGACCTTATTTATCTATGGCGCGGCAGTGATGCGAGGCGTCATGGAGGAAAAGATGAACCGCATTGCTGAAGTGATCATCAGTTCTGTGAAGCCGTTCCAGCTTATGATGGGTAAGATTCTTGGCATCGCTGCCGTTGGTCTTACGCAATTACTGATCTGGATGGTCTTGATCGTGAGTTTGTCATCGGTCATTTCGATGTTCATTCCGGCGGACACGATTCAGCAGGCACAGGCCCTTGAAACCATGGGCCAGGCTTCCGGCAATTCTGCCGCCATTGGATATCTCACTGCTAAAAACACATTTATGTTGGCCAACTGGGCACTGATCATCCCTTGCTTCCTTTTTTATTTTATCGGGGGCTACCTTTTCTACGCCTCTCTCTTTGCAGCTGTGGGCAGCGTGGTAAATGAAGATCCCCAGGAAGCACAAT
>JBBQSI010000251.1:0-5543 GCA_038213975.1 Chitinophagales bacterium | reverse complement strand
CCCGGATAAAAAGGAACCTGGATTGAAGGGTATTCGTTTCGATCTTGAACCGCTTGACATTGTATTGCAGCTTCTCAAAATCAAGGTAGACAGCGGTGACAATTTTCCCGGGATCACACTTTTCTATCAATTCAATTTTATCCGCATCAAAGCGCTGGGTAAGTTCCTGGCTTACCATTTCATAATAGCCATCTTTATAGATCACTAATATTTTATCATCGCCGTCAAAATTGCCAAGGAACTGTCCTTTCTCTTCAATGTTCAAACGGCCGAAGGTATCATCGAACCAGAGCTTTCTTTTATCTAAGGTGGACTTGCCCTTCTCCAGCAACTTCACGGAACGTACCGGGTATTTTGTCACCTGTATACCAACGCTGCCACGGCTGCGAATCTCCAGCAATTCGAAATAAAAATCCAGTTCTTTTATCCTGGCCTTGCAGGCGGGGCTGAGGATTATCCGCACGATTTCGGCTTCTCCATTCGGATTTACTGACAAGTAGTGCACCTTCCCTTTTTCATCACCTTTCGCCAGGTCATATTCTTTATCGCGGGTGACGCCGGTCACATTGAAACGCTTGCCGTAGCTCACACCTTTCTTTCCGTCGGCATAGATCATATTGTATGTGGTACGGTCATCGCTCTTGCTAAAGACTGCCACATGGATAATGTCTTTGCCAATAAAGACTTTATCAGCCACTTTCACCACTTTCATCTTTCCTGTTTTGGTAAAAGCGATGAGGTCATCCAGGTCACTGCAATCGGCAACGAATTCATCTTTCTTCAAACCCGTGCCGATAAATCCTTCTGACCTGTTGACGTACACTTTAGTATTCGCGATAGCCACGTCCTTTGCCTGGATGGTATCAAACATGCGGATCTCAGTTTTCCGCCCGCGGCCTTTACCAAATTTTTTCAGCAATTCTTCAAAGTAAGCCACGGCATACTCCGTCAGGTTTTCCAGGTCGTGGTTTACCTGCTTGATGTCTGTTTTCAGGGCATTAATCTGTTCGTTCAGTTCGTCGATATCCAGGCGGTAAATTCTTCGTACAGGCTTTTCAGTTAGTTTAAGAATATCTTCCCGCGTGATCTCCCTTTTTAATTGTTTTTTGAAAGGGCCAAACGCTTTGTCAATAGCTGCGATCACTTTGTCCCAGGTTTCGTGCTTCTTCTCCAGCTCCTTGTAAATTTTTTCTTGGAAGAATATTTTTTCCAGGGAAGTGTAGTGCAGCTTTTCCTGCAGTTCACGCAGGCGACTTTCCAATTCCTTCTTCAGGAGCTCCCGCGAATTGTCTGCTGCCAACTGCAAAAGTTCCGTCACGGTGGGGAAGGTTGGCTTTTGATCCAGGATCACGCAGGCATTCGGAGAGATGGAGACTTCACAATCGGTGAAGGCATAAAGTGCGTCGATGGTGATGTCAGGCGAAATTCCCGGCGCCAGTTCTACGGCCACTTCCACTTCGGCGGCGGTGTTGTCCGTCACCTTTTTTATTTTGATCTTACCATTGTCATTGGCCTTGATAATGCTGTCAATGAGTTGCGTGGTAGTCGTACCATAGGGCACATCTTTTATGAGCAACGTTTTTTTATCCAGTTCGGTAATGTTTGCCCGCACCCTTACTTTTCCGCCGCGTTGCCCGTCATTGTAGCTGGACACGTCGATCATGCCGCCCGTGGCAAAATCAGGATAGAGATCAAACTTTTTCCCCTTGTAATATTTTATGGTCGCATCGATGAGTTCATAAAAATTGTGTGGCAGAATTTTAGTAGCCAGGCCAACAGCGATCCCTTCCGCACCCTGCGCCAGCAACAAAGGGAACTTCATGGGCAATGTTACCGGTTCGTTTTTACGGCCGTCATAACTCTGCTGCCATTCTGTTGTTTTATTGTTGAAGGCGACCTCGAGGGCAAACTTGCTGAGCCTCGCTTCAATGTATCGCGGGGCGGCCGCATCATCGCCGGTTCGTACATCGCCCCAGTTGCCCTGCGTTTCTATGAGCAGTTCTTTCTGGCCAAGGTTCACCAGGGCATCGCCGATACTGGCATCTCCATGCGGATGGTACTGCATGCTCTGGCCGATAATGTTGGCCACTTTGTTGAAGCGGCCATCATCCATCTCCTTCATGGCGTGAAGAATGCGGCGCTGCACCGGCTTTAGTCCATCATTGGCTGCGGGCACGGCTCGTTCCAGTATTACGTAGCTGGCATAATCCAGGAACCAGGTTTTATATTGCCCGGAGAGACCGGCGTCATTATGTACGTATTCTGCTCTTTTCGCTTTCGCCATTTTCTATGGAAATTTCTAAACGTTCAATCCGTCAAATCTTCCTTGTTTCCTTCGGAAATTGCCTTATTCCCCACCGGTAATTTCACTTCAAAATCTTTCATGGTTTTTAGCTCTCCCTGTGCATCCACCTGCTGATCAGCTACAAGTTTTTTAAGTCGCCACAGCAGGTAAGCGTCACCGGTAGTATGTTTTCCTTTGTGTAAAAAATGGGAGATTACTTTGGCTGCCTTTTGCCAGTCAGGCGTAATTTGTTTGAGCAACTCCTTATCAAAATAATCAGCGTCGTATTGCAATAATTTTTTACTTCCTTCCAGGATGCGCACCTGTTTTTCTTCCCGGGCAAGCTTCCGCCACTCATCCGTGTCGAGCTCAAAGTCAGCCGCGGTGAGCGTGCGTGCCAGCTTGCGGGCCTTTACAAATTCACGGGGCGGGATTTCAAATAAATTGTTTGGATAAAATATCTGCCCCTTTTCGTTTATAAAAGGAAGGTTGCTCAGCAACATAACAGACACCTGTCCGGCATACTCTTTTAATTGATTGGAGAGCCAATAGTATCCACTCACGTCATGAGGATTTGGTGCTATCCATATCCAGGCATTTTCTTCCGTGCCCGCCGACAGGCGCTCACGAATTTCGTGCACCGTGCTTTCATCGTTCACTTCCCCGGTTTGCACATGGCCATCGTAATCGCCACCGGACAACACTTCTTCCCACCAGGCTTCTCTTGCTTCCCGTCCGCCAGTTTCATAGAGGCCGGTGATGGGCCCGACGGCATAATCATCTTTTATTTCAAAGATGTCACCCCGCAAATTTTCATCCAGGGCAAAGCTGGCGGCAAGGGCATCTACGTCTGCATGTTGAAAAACGATATGAACCATAAGAGAGGAAAGCGTTATTGATTTCGTGTTAAGTGTTACGTGAAAAGTGTTGCGTTAGACCGCTTCGGCGAGGTCCAATTCTACCTTCAGATTGTCGATGATAAAATCCTGGCGGGCAGGCGAATTTTTTCCCATATAATATTCAAGCAATTGCTGGATGTGTTCTTCCGGCAGCAGGGTCACCGGTTGTTTTCGCATGTCATCGCCTATGAATTTTCCGAACTCGTCCGGGGAAATCTCTCCGAGGCCTTTGAAGCGGGTGATCTCCGGCTTGCCACCTAGTTTTGCGACGGCCGCCCTTTTTTCACCTTCATCATAGCAATAAATTGTTTCCTGTTTATTCCTGACGCGGAAGAGCGGCGTTTCCAAAATATAGATGTGATCGTTCTTCACGAGGTCGGGGAAAAACTGGAGGAAGAAGGTGAGTATGAGCAACCGAATGTGCATGCCATCCACGTCAGCATCGGTGGCAATTACGATGTTGTTGTATCGAAGATCGTCGTATCCCTCTTCTATGTTCAATGCATGTTGTAACAAGTTGAACTCTTCATTCTCGTAAACCACTTTTTTTGTTAGGCCGAAACAATTTAGCGGCTTTCCACGCAGGCTAAAAACGGCTTGCGTTTCTACATGCCGCGACTTTGTGATAGAACCGCTGGCGCTGTCGCCCTCGGTGATGAAAAGCGTAGTCTCCAGGCGGCGGGCATTGATCTCGTCTTTATTTTTTCCTTCGGCCACATCATTAAAATGATAGCGGCAGTCCCGCAGCTTTTTGTTGTGTAGGTTGGCTTTTTTGGCCCGTTCGTTGGCGAGCTTTTTTATACCGGCCAACTCCTTGCGTTCCCTTTCGTTCTGCTCGATGCGCCGCTTAAGCGCATCTGCCGTTTCAGGATTTTTATGTAGAAAATTATTGAGCTCCGTTCCCAGGAAATCAGTGATAAAATTCTTAACGCCGGGCCCGCCGTCGCTCATGCTCTGCGACCCGAGCTTTGTTTTTGTCTGGCTCTCAAACACGGGCTCCTGTACCCTCACGCTGATGGCAGCGGTGATGCTGCCGCGAATATCTGTTGCGTCATAATCTTTCTTGTAAAAATCACGGACGGTTTTGATGAAGCCTTCACGGAAGCCCGCCAGGTGTGTGCCTCCCTGCGTGGTGAATTGCCCATTGACGAAGCTGTAATACTCCTCGCCGTACTGGGTGTGATGGGTGATGGCTACCTCAATATCCTCACCTTTCAAATGAATAATGGGGTAGCGCAATTCATCTTCATTCGTCTTTCGCTGCAACAGATCGAGCAAACCGTTTTTGCTTACATAGCGCTTATTATTAAAGTTGATTACGAGGCCGGCGTTGAGAAAGCAATAATTCCAAAACTGGTTATCCAAATATTCCTGCAGGTAATGAAAATGTTTAAAAACAGTGTCATCGGGGATGAAAGAGATGAGCGTGCCGTTTGACTCCTGCGTTTTCTCTTCCCTGTATTCCTTAAGAAGATTTCCTTTTTCAAATTCAGCCATTTTATGCCTCCCGTCGCGGAAAGAAGACACTTTGAAATAAGCGCTCAAGGCATTCACGGCTTTTGTACCTACCCCATTCAGGCCAACGCTTTTCTGAAATGCCTTGCTGTCGTATTTGGCGCCGGTGTTTATTTTGCTCACTACGTCCACCACTTTACCCAAAGGAATACCACGGCCGTAGTCACGTACCGACACTTCTTTTTCCTTTATAGAAATGTCGATGTGTTTACCATATCCCATGGTATGCTCATCAATGCAGTTGTCCACCACTTCCTTGAGTAAAACATAAATGCCATCATCGGGGCTGCTGCCATCGCCAAGTTTGCCGATGTACATGCCCGGCCTGAGGCGGATGTGCTCTTTCCAATCGAGGCTTCTAATAGAATCTTCTGTGTATTCGAATAAATTTTTATCTGCCATCAGTTGCTAAAAAATTTGCGCAAAGAAAAGGTTTTTAAAAAATGCCTGGAGGTATCAATCGCATTTGGGACAATGGAATCAGCAGGGCTTTCAAATTTATACAAAATGAAATGTAAGCGGCAAAGACTATTTATAAACAGGTGTGCATATCTCGTACTTTGCTGCTGGCAAAATTTGACATACTGGCAATTCGGGAGATCTGCCTCCTGAAAATTTAATAGATTTAGCGAAAAAGAAATGGATCTTACTCTCGAAGGAAAACGGGCGCTTGTTTGCGGAAGCACACAGGGCCTCGGGCTGGCCGTGGCCAAAGAGCTTGCATTATTGGGTTGTGAAGTGATCTTGTTTTCGAGAAATGAAAACAAGCTGGGAGAAGCGCTGAAGATGTTAGATACGGGTGCCGGGCAGTCACATTCATACCTTGTGGCTGATTTTGCTCATCC
>JBBQSI010000250.1:0-5547 GCA_038213975.1 Chitinophagales bacterium | reverse complement strand
AAGTACCCGCTGACAACTTCCCTCCACTAAACGAGTGTTTATGAGATTTTTTCTGAAGGGTTTACTTGATTATTTAACAACAGGGAACGATGAAATGCGCAATCTTGCAGCACCCATCGGTACCAGTTCTATCACTTCTGTTTTTGTATCAACATCCACGGGGCTTTGCGGCAACACACTGCACAAGCCATACTGATCCAGTTGCCACTGCGGAACGGTCACGAGTAATAAGCTCAAGTTTAGAAAATATTTCGCGGGGAAATATGTTTTAATACTGCTGCGCATGATAAAATGGATTTTCACTAATCTTTTTTCGCCTGGGCATTTTGATCAATGGTGTACATCTTTTCATTTGCCGCTTTAAGCTTGTCCAGCGGCATCTTTATAATTTTCCGGTCATAGGTCATAAAACCATTTACCTCGCCTTCGACATCGGTAGTTTGCGTATAGACAGCAGCTGATAATCCTTTTGTAATCAGGAGTTCAAGTTTTTCCATCAGGTCATTATATCGCATGAAGAGGGAATCATTGGATTTGAAACTTTGATAACCCCAGCTTTTGTCCTGCCAGGTGTGGCCATCAACCGGCAAACCAAGGCCGCCAAATTCACCCAACACGAGCGCCTTTTTAGCACCAAAAATATCTGGTCTTGGCATCGCCGGATCGGGATAGTTATGTAAATCTTCAATGTCACCTACCGGGTAAAAGTTACCACCGCTCGCACTGTTCACGAGGCGGGATGGATCCTTTTGCTTCGTCCAGTTAGTAATGTCTTCCGTTTTGAATTGTCCCCATGCTTCGTTGAAGGGAACCCAAACGACAATGGAAGGATGGTTATATAATGTATTGATGATCGCATTCCATTCTTTACGATAATATCCTTCGCTTTCAGGCGTGCGATCTTTATCTGTTTGCCGGCCGACTACGCCAGGCCGTGGTTCCCATTGGTTGCCGAGATCACCGCTTGGCATATCCTGCCACACGAGCATACCCAGTTTATCGCAGTAATAATACCAGCGGGCCGGCTCCACTTTTATGTGCTTGCGGATCATATTGAACCCCATATCCTTCGTCGCCTGTATGTCATACTTAAGCGCTGCATCAGTAGGTGCGGTGTACAAGCCATCCGGCCACCAGCCCTGGTCGAGCGGGCCAAACTGGAAAAGAAATTTATTATTGAGCAGCATTCGCTGAATGCCTGACTCGTCCGGAGCTATAGAGATTTTGCGCATGGCAAAATAAGAAGTTACGTCGTCAATAATTTTTCCTTTATGCTTTACCGTTAGCTTCAGATCGTAAAGCGCGGGGTTGGATGGCGACCACAAGTCCGCACCTGGAATTGTTAATTCAGCAGCGGTGTCTTTGATTGCTCCCTCTGCGATTTTTTTGCCTCCTTTCCAGGCCGAAACGAATAGCTCGTCACCTTCCTTCATATTGGAAACTTTAGCCTCTACCCTGAGCGTATTATTATCAATGTTGGGAGTTTGTTTGGTAGACTGGATATAAATATCGGGGACTGTCTCCAGCCAAACTGTTTGCCAAATGCCTGTGACCGGCGTATACCAGATGCTCCCTGGATTTTTCACCTGTTTGCCATTTGGCTGCGGCCCTTCATCCGTCGGATCCCAGACTTTTACAGAAAGTTGCTGGCTTTTTCCTTTTTTTAATGCGCTTGTAATGTCTACTGTGAAGGGATCATAGCCTCCTTCATGCTGCATCAATTTCTGTCCGTTTACATATACATCGCTACGCCAGTCAACCGCTCCGAAATGCAACAACAGTTTCTTGTTTTTTAATGAGCGTGGGGTTTCAAAAGTTCGCTGGTACCAAAGCACGCTGTCTTTCCCCACCGTTTTACCTACACCGGAAAGTGCGGATTCTACTGCGAAAGGCACCAGAATATTTCCATCAAAGTGGGAAGGCATTTCATTTCCGGAAGCGATGGGCAAGATTGTATACTTCCAAAGTCCGTTTAGGTTCACCCATTCATCATTCCTAACCAACTGTGGCCGCGGATATTCTGGCAAGACATTCTCTATTATTACGCTGTCAGCCCAGGCAGAGTGAATCTTGCCGGTGACCATTTTCCAGTCAGCTTCCTGCGCATACAGTTGTGAGCAGAGGGCGAGAAAAATAATTAAAAAGAAAGTTCTAGAAATTTTCATTAGTGTGATTTTTTGCTGACTGTTCAGGTTAAGAAAACAGGGTGTGATATGGTTAGAAATTGTTTTAACATAAAATGAGTACTTCTTCATCCAGTCAAATTATCAAAGATTTTTATTTCCTGTGGCTTCATCCGGAAAAGGAACAGCTTTACCTGTTGTTTTTTCTACAGGCATCTGCGCCTTTCGCTCTTTTAATGTTTTACCTAAAATCATTGCCAGTCTTTTTACCTGACCGGGATTTTGTTGTGCAAGATTATTTGCTTCGTGAATGTCTTTATCAAGATCATATAATTCAAACTGTTGATTGCGCATATTGTATAGCAACTTCCACTTGCCCAAACGCATTGCAGTGAAATAATTGATGCCGGGATGCTCACCAGGCCGCAGGTTGGTCCATTTATTTGGATAGTGAAATACCAATGGTCTTTCCGCCTCTTTCAACTCCGGATTTTGCAAATAAGGGACAAAGCTTTCACCATCTGTTTGTTGTATTAGCGTAGGATTGATGATACCAGCCATTTCGAGAATCGAAGGAAAGAAATCTTCAATAATTACCTGGTTGTTATTTACAGTTCCGGGCTGTACAACGTTTGTCCATTTCACAATCATCGGCTCCCTGATGCCGCCTTCATAAACGGAACCTTTGCCCGAACGCAGTGGATAGTTGTGCGTGTTCACCGCGCCGCCGCGTTGGTGGTGATCGAGGCCGCCATTATCACTCATAAATAAAATGACCGTGTTATCAGCCACACCCTTTTGCTCCAGGTAGTCCATTATATCGCCGGGGCTTTTATCCATGCCTTCGAGCAAGCTTGCATATTTTGCTTCGGTACTGTCGGGGCTATCGTCGTAATATTTTTGTACAAAACGCGGGTCTGCCATGATGGGGGTATGCACGGCATAGTGTGCCATGTTGAGATAGAAAGGGATCCCGTTACCTATCGGACTCTCCAGCGCTTTGATGGCTTCCCTGGTGAGCGCATCTGTTAAGAAGGTGCCGGTATTTTAATATTATTCCAGGTCAGGGACCGCCTGGGCTTGTGCTTTGCCATAGATTTTTCCATATTTCTCCACTGAAAAATAGCTTTGCGGGTGACCTGCTGCATGCCCAGCAACGTTTACCATAAAACCAAAATTGTAGGGATTAGCACCCGGTGTGCCTGCCGAAGCCCAATGCGCCTTGCCCACGTGGATGGTGTAATAGCCCGCCTCCTTCAACAGTTCAGGAAAGGTCGTCGCATTAATGGTATGCTCTGTTGTATCGTTATTGCTTAGCCCGTTTATGTTCCAGTTCAGGGGTTCAAACTGGTCATCCTTCGGATCAGTATTATTATTTTTTTCGGCTGATGTCCAGTTCGTAATGTGCGTTCTCGCTGCACTGATGCCGGTAAGAAAACTGGTCCGGCTGGGCGTGCAGACGGGATTCGCATAGGCATTTGTAAACTTAACACCCTGCTTTGCCAACCTTTCCATATTAGGCGTGTGGTAGCGTCTATTGAGCGGCATTGTGCTGTCATAAAACGGAACACTGGTATCCATCCAACCCATATCATCTACCAGAAAGACAATAATGTTCGGATGTACTTTGTCCGGCGTTTGGCAATAAACAAAAGCCGGGTTTAACGAAATAGCGGTTATGGCAAGAAATAATTTCTTCATCATTAATTTTTCCTTTTTTCATCAATCTTTTTCCGACTCAAAAACTACCTCTTCCTCATAAGTGAAATGGAGATGAAAAGACCGGCCATACCGATTGCCTGTTGTCTATCATAGCCAGCAAATTTCTTTCATTTAAAAATGGATGCTTTTTTCCCGGCTCAATATTTTTTCAAGTTCTTTTAATTTTTCCGGATAATCTGCAGCTACATTTTTCTTCTCGCCAATATCTTTGGACAGATCATACAATTGGGCAGATGAAGAATTGCCAAGTTCTATGTCTGTTAGTTTAGCATAAGCCTGTTTATTATTTGGCTCGATGTATTTCCAGTTGCCTTGCAAAACACCCAGGGCGCCTGCTGCTTCAATAAGATACTTTCTGCCTTGTTGGTCTTTGCCAAGGAAGGCATCCATTACATTCTTGCTATCATTTTTTTCAGATGAAATGTCTTGCCCTAACAGTGCAGCGAAGGAAGCAAGAAAGTCTACCTGGCAAACCAATGCTTCGGAAACTGCCTGCTGTATTTCACCTGGCCAGGAGACAATAAATGGTATGCGGGTACCACCTTCGAAGATGCTGTATTTTCCGCCGCGTAACGGTCCTGCAGGAGTATGGCCATTTAACCTTGTTACGGCTTCATCCTGGTAGCCATCATCGAGTACAGGGCCATTGTCGCTCGTAAAAACAACGATGGTAGTTTTATCCAACCCGAGATAAGAAAGCTCTTTCATTATCTCGCCTACAGACCAATCCAACTGCACAATTACATCACCGCGATAGCCCAATCCGCTGGTGTCTTTAAACATAGTAGCCGGCATGCGGGGCACATGTGGTTCGGTTAATGCGTAGTATAAAAAGAAAGGCTTTTGTTCATTTCTTTCCATAAACATTTTGGCTTTGGATAAGAAGGTAAGCGGTATTTCTTCATCTGTCCAGCGGGCAGTTTTACCCCCCTTCATATAGCCAATGCGGCCAATACCGTTTACAATAGTTTGATCGTGCCCGTGCTCCGGCGATGATTTCATTTTTAATAATTCCGGATGTCCTTTACCTGTTAGGTCGTTACCGACCATATGCTGATAACTCACTTCAATCGGATCGGTACTATCAAGACCAATAATGTGTTGATTTTCAAGGAAAAGGGTTGGCACCCTGTCGGCAGTGGCAGGAAAAATAAAAGAGTAATCAAAACCCACTTCCTTTGGTCCGGGTGCAACGGGCTTGTTCCAGTTTTTATGAACGCTGTCACCCAAACCCAAATGCCATTTGCCAACAATGCCTGTTGTATAACCTGCCTGCTGAAACACTTTGGGTAAGGTCAATATATCTGTTGGTATGATGAGGGCAGCATCCCCGGGTAAGACGCCGGTACCACTTTTCCGCCACGCATATTTACCGGTGACTAAAGAATAACGTGAAGGCGTACATGTTGCGGCCGAACAATGCCCGTTCGTGAAACGGACGCCTTGCGCTGCCAGCTTATCAATGTTGGGCGTGTTAATTTTTGTAGCACCATAAGAGCTTACATCACCATAACCAAGATCATCAGCATAGATGATAATTACATTCGGTTTTTGCTGTGCTGATGCACCGAGTGAAAAAATAAGAACACTTAGAATGACTACTATTGCAACGCTATGGTTATTCTTCATCACTTTTTAATTTTTTAGCCCGCTAAATTTCATTAAAATTTTATTTGAATTACGCTTATCATTGGTCAAATGA
>JBBQSI010000249.1:0-5569 GCA_038213975.1 Chitinophagales bacterium | reverse complement strand
GAAGTCCACATTTCGAAGTTGGATGACTAATCGCCGCGCCAGGTAAATAGCGACGTTGCCCCGGCAAGCTGGTGGGTGTTCCTGGCCGGTGGTGCTATTATGTTGCTGATCGCTGTTGTAACCCTTACTTTCCAAACGCTGAAAGCTGCCACCTCCAATCCTGTGGATGCGCTGAGATCGGAATAGTCTTCAGGTAACCCGTACTTCCTTTTAGCCTTGTCCATGCAGGTTTTATGAGTGTACGCTAAAAAAGACAAATTCATTTTTTATCTTCAGCAATATATTCAGTTATCGATCGGTTTCTACATTGCACCCTTCTCCTTTTTATATCTTAATATGGGGATAAAATTTTGCTCCCTGACGAGAACTGGTTGAGATTTTGCTTACATCCCGCACTTTGGTTTTTACATAACTCTTATCCCTGTTGCCCCAGCCGGCTACTGAAAAAAACTTGTGAGATCGATATAATATTACATATATATTTCCTTAAACATTACGTTTATCAGCATGTACGCGGTAAGTACGTTTACCCATATATTATAAATTTCGTTATTTTGTGAACCTGGAAAAGTTGTCTTCTCCCATGAATGCTAAGCCTTTTTTCTCTTGTGTTACAATTTTGCTGTTCAGCACCTTTGTTTCAATCGCCCAAACAAACCCTTACATTTCTTTCACGCAGGCGTCACAGTCTGCGCAGGTTCAGAAAGGAAACACCCGAAGTCTCGCTGATTATATTTCCACGTCTAATAATGTCAGCGCCACCGTCACACTTAATGCTATAGACGACGGCAACCACGTACCATCCTGGCTTTTCGTAAACGGGAGTCTTCTTAATGGGATAAGTTTTACCGCCAACGCTGAGATCACTTTTGTATTTAATGCAAACAATCTCCAGGTTGGAACATATTCAGCGAAAGTAACTGCGGCTGCCCCCGGCTACGATACAGCATTTCTAAATATTTTTCTTACAGTAAATGAAAAGCCACCCGGCCCGCTAACTACCATCAAGGTTAATTTCCAGGATTCATTGACGTTGCCTCCAGTGGGCTATGTCAAAGATTTTGGCCAGGCTTATGGTCTTCGCACCAGTGCTTACCAGGGCTCGGGAAACAGCTACGGATGGATATCCCGGGTTGATCAAACACCTCTCGATCTCACAAAGAACGGCCGGAAAAGAACTGTGCCTGCCGGCAACATTTTGCAGCAGACACTGATACACATGCAGGGCGGCGACCTGGGCGGTACTTCTGTAAGCAATGTAGAGGGAATATGGCAGGCCGAAGTGGAAAATGGGAATTACAAAGTAACCATATCAGTCGGTGACGGTGTGAACGTGGACAGCCGCCATACGATCAATGTAGAAGGCGTAAACGCCATCAATATGTTCAGGCCTGTTGCGCCAACTTATTTCTGGATTGTTAGCCTGGAAGTTTCCGTTGCAGATGGCTTCCTCACCGTAGATGCCATTGGCGGGACAAATACCAAGATCAATTATATCGTGATTGAACCTGATAATAGTAAGCGTCCTTCCGTCGTTAGTGTGAATCCGCCAAACAGTTCAGTAAACGTAAATAATAATTCTTCCATTTCTACAAATGTGATGCTATTACCAAATGGCGGACTGAATAATAATACACTCACTTCTCAGTCTGTTTACCTTCAGGAAGAAAAATCCGGAGCCATCGTCCCCTCGAAGGTGAATGGTACGGGTGGGGGCGACGGCATTACGCTCGTGCCGGCGAGTCCGTTGAAGTTGAATACTACCTACCGGTATACTGTCACTTCCGGCGTAAAAGATCTTGCGGATTCTTCCCTTATTCCATATTCATCAGTGTTTACCACAGGAGTGAGCACAAACAATGATACCATCAATGCCAACTTTACTAAAGTTTCGATGCCTGGCATCACCGGGCAACACACAAGCCTTGCAATTGGCCCTGACGGGAAATTGTATGCCCTTACGATCGATGGAGTTATTGAAAAATATGCTATCAATCCTGATGGCACATTAGGTGCAGTCGCCAAAATCTATACCCTTCAAGATGAAACAGGTAACCGTCAGCAAAGGCTTGCCATTGGATTTGCCTTCGATCCCGCCTCTACCAAAGACCTGCCGGTTGTGTGGATCACGCATAGTTCATTTGTGTTTTTGAGCGGGCCGGAATGGGATGGTAAACTGAGTAAGCTTTCCGGGGCTAACCTGGAAAACGTCCAGGACGTGATCATCAATCTGCCGCGGTCCAGCAAAGATCACCTGACAAACAGTATCGCCTTTGGCCCGGACGGAGCCCTCTATTTTACCCAGGGTGGAAACTCCGCTATGGGACGTGCAGACAAAACGTGGAACAACCGCAGTGAGCATTTGCTATCTGCTGCCTGCTTGCGCCTCGATGTGTCAAAGATCAGCAGCTTCCCCCTGGATGCGCGTACTTCGGAAGGCGGCGGCTCCTACAATCCATATGCAGCCAATGCGCCGCTTACACTCTATGCTACCGGACTTCGGAATGCCTACGACCTTTTATGGCACAGCAACGGAAATCTCTACCTACCTACAAACGGTTCCGCCGCCGGTGGTAACACGCCTGCATCTGTTGCCGGCACCTTACGGCCAGATGGAAGCACCTACTCAGGTCCGGGAATTCCTGCGCTCACCAACGTTTTGCAAACACAAAATGATTATCTCTTTAAGATTAAGAAAGGTGGCTATTATGGCCATCCAAATCCGCTACGCGGAGAATACATTTTGAATGGTGGTAACCCTACAACCTTGATCGATCCTGCGGATGTGCCCTCTTACCCGGTCGGAACCATGCCGGATCAAAATTACCAGGGGTACGTCTACAATTTCCAGGCAGACAAGTCTCCCGATGGCGTGATAGAATATAAGAGCAACACTTTCAATGGCGCATTGAAAGGAAAAATAATGGTAGTGCGGTACAGCCAGAATGATGACATCATCGTTTTAACGCCGGGTGGCAGCGATGGTGAAATTGTAAGTGCTACCGAAGGCTCAGCAATTCCCGGACTTTCCGGCTTCCAGGATCCGCTGGATATTGTAGAAGATCTTGCAACAGGAAACCTCTATGTTTCAGAATACGGGAACGACGGAACTATTACATTATTGAAAGCAGTCGGCGGCATCTCGCCGGATCCCACAACGCCCATGGAAAAGCTTATAATATATCCCAACCCGGCTAAGAATATATTTCATATAAAATTCCCGGCTTCTTATGCAGGCAATTATAAGATGCAGATGGTAGATCTGGCGGGCCGCAGTCTCGGCCAGAAAGATGTGACCGTACAGGCGGGGGGGGCTGTTTTCAATGAAGATCTTAGCAACTATACATTATCGCCGGGTGTGTATTATATCCGTCTTCTTTCTGAAAATAAGCCAACAACGGTGTTTAAGCTTTTAATTCAGCGATAGAGTTTGCGATAATAAGATTAGCGCATTGGTTTCCCTTAGTCCCTTCTGGTTAAAAAAAATCCGTCACTACTTTTTTCTAATCAAACAAGCGAAAATATTAAACCTATTTTGCCGAAGGAATAGGTTTTTTTAGATAAAAACTTTGAGTTTTACTTCAGCGTAGTCAGGAAACTTACCACATCCCTGATTTCTTTTTTGGAAAGTATGTTGCGCATTTCCGGCATGCTGGAGGCAGCGTTCGTGCGTTTTGCTATCTTATCTTTAGAAACACTTTCAGTTTTATTTTCACCTGTTTTCAGCGTAATTGATTTTTCATTTTCGCTATCCGCAATGCCCGACACTATTTTGCCATCTTTCATTTGAAGCGTCACTACACCATAGCCCGGTGAAATACGTGCACTTGGATTGATAAGCGCCTCAAGTAATTTTTCACGTGGTAGCCTCGTGGCAATTCCATTCAACTTCGGGCCGGCATTGCCACCAATATCATCATAGGAATGGCAGCGGATGCATTGTGCTGACTGATTACGGAAAAATATGCGGCGGCCATTTCTCTCATCCCCGCCATAAAGACTGCCGGCAAAGGAGGCCGTCAGTGTATCGCCTGACATTTTCCCCGTTGCTGATCTGTATTTAGCAATAAGGTCTGCAGCATGGGTACTGTCCAAAGCTTCGCCCACTTCGAAATAAAGATCATGTGAAAGTTTACCGTTAGCCATTTGCGTTAGCAGGCTGTCAAAAATTTGATTTGTATTTACCAGGGGCAGGTTGCCGAGTGTTACGATCGCGGCCTGTTTTTCTTCAGTAGTTTTTGTTTTGATCACCTGTGACAGCAACCCGGCCATCAGTGGCTTAGGAATATTGAGCTCTGTAATGAGATCGATGCCGGTAACCCGGACATTTTTGTCCGCCGAAGAAAGCGCCGTTCGTATCGCTTGTTCAATATAGGGGTTAGGCATACCCGCCAGGCCTTTTAGCGCTGCAATCTTTACATCGCTGTCAGTATCGTTGCGCAGCAATGACAGCAAACGCTGTGATCCTTTTTGAATGTGCAGGTGATCAATGGCCTTTACCGCACCTAGGCGAACTTCTTTTTCTTTACTGTCCAGCAAGCCAATAAAAAGATCGGTTGTTTTATTGATCAGTTGAGCACTGTCCCGCACCACTTCTCCGCGAAATCTCCCATCTACGCGATCCAGCACTGACGGGCGCGCCCAGGTGCTTAAAGACGCCAGTGCTTCCCCACGCATTTCTGACGGATGTTTTGCATTCAGGGCATAGTTGATAAGGTTTTGCATAGCCTCGGAAGAACCAACCCGCACGTTCGCATTGATGGCGCGGCGTATAAGGGCTTCATTGGTGAAGGTGGTCGTTTTCAATAAATCTCCCAGCGGGCTGAGTGCCCAGGTGATAGAGAGATCATCATTGATGCCGCGGGCAGCCTCAGTTACTATATATTCGTCTTTATCTTTCAAAAAAGTGGCAATGCCTGCACTGCGCATTCTTCTCAAAGCCACGACAGCAGCTATACGAAGTGCCCGTGATGAATCGCTTGCCAGGGCCACAACCGGCTCGGCTTTTCCGATCCTGGCCAATGCAAGGCAACCGGCATGGCGCAGGTAAGCATCGGCATCATTATTTTCCCTGAGCATTTGAATGATGGGTTGAATGGCTGGCTCGTATTCCACACGCCCAAGGGCTTCTGCTGCAAAAAACCGAACGCGGCTGTTGGTATCCTTCAGCAAGGGCACAAATGCCCGGGCACCTTCTTTATATTTTATGTCGCCGAGCCACTTTGCAGCCTGTGCCCGGATTTCTGCATCACCGTCTTTAAGATATGGCAACAGGATAGAAGCATATTTTTTGTCTTTCCTTGCAAGCTGGCTCACTCCCCAAATGGAATTGACCCTTGCCAGCTGGTAATTTTTTTGCGACAGGTTTTGCTTAAAAATTTCTGCTCCTTTGTCCCCGCGCTTTACCAATTCAAACTGGGCTTTCATCCGCACACGCAGGTCTGCACTTTTCAAAATGTCACCCAGTGAATCTTCAGGAAGTTTTGTAAAATCCAACGCAAGCAACCTCTTCGTTTGTACACGCTCTGGCTGTTGTGCGGCGGCGGGATCGTCCATTTTCCAGATGCGT
>JBBQSI010000248.1:0-5611 GCA_038213975.1 Chitinophagales bacterium | reverse complement strand
GTATTTGCATTTCTTTGAACACTTCCGAAATAGTATCCTCGCACACATCTTTGCCAGCTTCCGTACTTACAACCCAGGCGCTTTCCTGCGTGTGATTCTCCAGGTAACTGTGAATCCCGTAAGTGTACCCTTTGTCTTCCCGTATGTTTGTCATCAGCCGTGAACCGAAATAACCTCCAAAAAGGACATTAAGTACGAGAACCTTTTTGAAGTCAGGATGATGCCTGTTAGGAAAGTGTCTACCCAGCCTCACCGCTCCTTGCACGCCATTTTCGTCATTACTGATCCGGAATTTTTTTGTTTTTTCCGGTGACAGGTTGTGAATTACTTCCGGCTGGTTTACATTCATTGTAAGGTCACCAAAGTGCTGGTCAAGTAAACTTTCGAAATCTGCTGGTAACTTGCCGGCGGCAAAAATCCGGCATTTACTATCCAGGTAGTATTGTTTAAAAAAGAGCTCAAGTTCCTCCCGGGTTAAGGCATTCAGATCTGCAGCATCGCTCATTCTTCCATACGGATGCTGTTCTCCATACAAGTATTTATCTATTAGCCGTTGTGCAACAAAGTCGCACTTGCGCAAATTCACCGATAACTTCTGAATGCTGTTTTGTTGAAAAATCTCGAGTTCTTCCTGCGGAAAAATAGAGTCAGTAATCAGTTCCCGTATGATCGGAAGTACTTCTTTCAGGTGTTTCGAAAGACAATGCAATGTGATGACTGCTGTCTCATTATGGCAACTGCGATTTACGAATGCGCCATAGTAATCTATTTGTTCGTTTATGGCAAGTGCTGTCTTGCGGGATGTACCATTTTTTATCAGATAATTTGTTGCGCCTGCAACAAGGTTTTTATTTTCATAGTTATTCCCTGCTGAAAACACAAACTCAATCATCGATACTTCTTCGGTTCCGTCATTGATGTAATAGACCGGCGCATCATTTTTCAAATAGTGCAATATGCAGGGTTTCAAAGTGAGGTTATATTCTACTGCATCTTTAATATCCGGCGCAGCCCTTCTGTCTAAAGTCATTTTTGTAATGTATTTTTCCTGCGGAAGCTTAGTTTTTTGATTGATAGTAAATGGTATTGCTATTGGTCTCCGTAAAAATTTGCTGGCAATTTTCCATGATTTCTCCAGCAGTCACGTCCTGGTATCTTTCGAGTTCTTCGTTCATAAGGTTTGCATCACCCAGCAGTTCGTAAGTCGCGAGGCTGCTGGCCCGGTTCATCAGGCTAATATCTTCAAAAGCAATCACGCTCTCTGTCCTGTTTTTTACTTTTTGCAATTCTTCAACAGCGATTTCCTCCTCTTTCATCTTCTCCAGCTCTTCACTCACGGCATCCTCGGCGGTTACGAGCGATACACCTTTTATGAGTCTGCCGTGCACGTACAAAAGGCCCGCATCTACACTGCCAAAATGAGAACAGGTGATACTGCTGAAAAGCTGTTTCTTTTTTACGAGGTTATAAAACAAACGCGAAGAAGCTCCGCTTCCCACCAATTCTGTGATGAGGTCGGATGCATAATAACTTTTATCCAGCCTTCCACCGATGTGCCAGGTCTTATACAACGCATCCAGCGGTACATCCGATGTTATTTCCAGCGTTCTCTTTTCTGTTTGAGCCGGCTCCACCGGGAGTTGCCTGTTGTATTTATTGCCGGCAGGAATGTCGCCAAACCATTTCTCTGCATACCTCTTCACCTGTTCCACGGTAATATTTCCTGCCACCACCAGGATGGCATTTGCTGGTGTATAATGTTTATAGAAGAATGTCTTTACATCTTGTAAAGTCGCATTCTCCACATGGCTCAGCTCTTTGCCGATCGTCATCCACTTATACGGATGCCGGCGGTAGGCAAGGGCACGCATTTTGTGCCAGGCATCACCGTAGGGCTTACTGATATAATGCTCCTTAAATTCTTCGCAAACAACCTTTCGCTGGACGTCCAATGAATTTTCATCAAAAGCCAGGGAAAGCATTCTGTCGCTTTCCAGCCAAAAAGCGGTTTCTAAATTTTCTGCCGGTAACTGGATATAGTAGTTGGTCACATCATTTGTGGTGTACGCATTGTTTTCCCCTCCTGCCATTTGCAATTCTTCGTCGTAGGAAGGGATGTTGATACTACCCCCAAACATCAGGTGTTCAAAAAGGTGTGCGAAACCGGTCTTTTCCGGATCCTCATCGCGGGAGCCCACATCATATATCACGTCGAGCACCGCCATGGGTGTACTCTTGTCAACATGCACAATCACCCGCAGGCCATTGTCCAGCTGAAACTTTTCAAACTTAATCATGCGCAAAGTTGAGCCTTATCGCTTCATTTTCCCAAAAAAATACCTGAAGGAAGTGTTAGAAAATCCGGCCCACCCTGAAGCTGAGAAGAATGGGGTTATCGTCCCGCATCACAAGCAGGTTAATGCGTTCGCCGACATGCTGCATCAGGTTGCGATACGTGGCCACATTATTTGTAAAGTTGGAATTTACCGCCATTATTACGTCTCCCTGTTTTACACCCCCTTTTCCTGCTGGTGATCCTTCCACCACATCGTCCGCTACTACCACGCCATTTTCGTAGTACAGGTTCATGCCGGTGTAGGAGTAGTCAAACTCGTCGTGGAAGTGACTGTTGGGCTTGAGGTGAATTTCTTTTTCAGCATAATTAAGAATCATGTTGAAGCGGCGAAGTATGTCGTTTCCAATCAATCCACCGAGGAACGGATACGAGATAGCATTGAACTCATCATCGAGAATATTCGTGGGCACTTTTCGGAACCTGTAAGGCCCTATCTGCAATTGCTGAATGATCGTGACCCGCATTTCTTTTTTGCCACCAAGACCCTGCACTTGCACAGAAATGGGAACCCGTTTGTCCTTTAATACCGAACTGTCTTCCTCGAATCTTTTACTGAGGAGAAAACAAAGCCCGGCACCGGTATCGATATAAAAATTTCCTTTGAGTTTTCGCTTGTCCTTCAAGGTAAGTGACTGGATTGGCAAAGCGGTAAATAACGGATGAAGCAATGTGCCACCGCGTGGATAGGTGATGGTTCCCCGAGTAAAAACCTGCATTTGAGCACTGTCGAAATTTAGCTTTATGATATACCGGTGCAGGAAACTATAACCGATAATTCCATCAATTTTTTCACCGTAGACGCTGCTCAGAATTTCATAATCATTTACATAAAAATCAAGGCTATCCACCGTTAGCCCCGGAAAATGCAGGGTATTATTCTTCGCGACATCTACTTCCCTGGTGCCGGCAATGCCATTAATTGTCCGGCCTGAAGGCACATGAGAAATTTGAAACTCTTCCGCTGTTGCTGAGTCCAGGGAGATAGCACCACTGCCTGTGTCCAAAATAAAATTGAGGGGTTCGGCAAGCGTATTGAACCTGGCTTTCAATAGGATCACGCCTCCGCTCAGCACTGTAAACGGTACATTTGTGATCAGTGCTGCTTTTGGTTGAATGCTATCCTGTTGACAATATGCGGCGAATGGACCAAAGCAGGTTAATAATATGACAAAGCGCTTAATTCTCATATTCAAGTCCTGAAATTTAAAGCATATGACCTTAATTTTGCAGACGATTTTATAGACGGCTTATATACCGTGCCAAGTAAGAAAATGTATTAAATGAATATAGCCGACCTGCTAAAAAAAGCCTTACAACTGGAATTTCTATCAGTTAAAGAAGGCATATTTCTTTTTCAAAATGCTGCACTGCCTGAGCTGATGTTCACCGCTGATGAATTGCGAAAAATTCAGGTGCCTTATAACAAAGTCACCTGGATAATTGACCGGAATGTGAACACAACAAATGTTTGTATCGCCAATTGTAAATTTTGCAATTTTTATCGCATACCCGGTCATCCGGAAGCATACATCACAGACATTGACACCTACAAACGAAAGATAGATGAAACATTCCGTTACGGTGGTGAACAATTGTTGCTGCAGGGCGGACATCACCCGGAGCTGGGATTATCTTATTATGTTGACTTGTTTAAAGCCTTAAAGCAGCTTTACCCTTCCCTGAAGTTACATGCCCTTGGACCGCCTGAAATCGCCCACATCACCAAACTGGAAAAGTCCACACACCGCGAGATTCTGACTGCGTTGAAAGATGCTGGACTTGACTCGCTGCCGGGAGCGGGCGCCGAAATACTAACGGACAGGGTTAGGCGCCTAATTAGCAAAGGCAAATGCGGGGCACAGGAATGGCTGGATATTATGGCCGAAGCGCACCAGCTAAATATTACCACATCTGCCACCATGATGTTTGGCCATGTGGAAACCCTGGAAGAACGGTTTGATCACCTGGTGAAGTTGCGTGAGGTACAATCCAGAAAACCGGATTCTGCAAAAGGCTTCTTAGCCTTTATCCCCTGGACCTTCCAGGATGTGGATACTTTGCTGGCGAAGATCAGAGGTGTGCACAATCTTACTACGCCTGAGGAATATATAAGGATGATTGCCATCAGTCGCATTATGCTGCCCAATGTGAAAAATATACAGGCAAGCTGGCTTACAGTTGGCAAGCAGGTGGCACAGCTTTGCTTACATGCAGGCGCAAACGATTTTGGCAGCATAATGATAGAAGAAAATGTAGTGAGCGCCGCCGGTGCCCCTCACCGCTTTACCAGCAAAGGCATCCAGGATGCTATTCGTGAGGCTGGCTTTGAACCGCAGCTCCGTAACCAGCAATATGCATTCCGTGACCAACCGGAGCTAATGGAGGAGCAAGTGATAGATTATTAACAGAGTTGACAAGCTGTTAACTTTTTTCTGCAAACGAATTGTCCCCACCATTCGTCATGATTTCACAACAACTTCGCTCTTTACTTTTTAAAATATAAATATCAACTAAACGAAACCAGACCATGAAGAAAGTTTTCATTGCTTGTATCATATGTATTTCAAGCTTCGTTGCTAAAGCGGATGAGGGCATGTGGTTGCCCATGCTGCTTGGCAAACAAGTGTACGCGGATATGGTGAAGCACGGACTTAAAATGTCTAAAGAGCAGTTGTACAGTATCAACCAACCTTCTCTCAAAGACGCCATCGTCATTTTCGACGGCGGATGCACAGGAGAAATTGTGAGTGACCAGGGATTGATTTTTACGAATCATCACTGCGGATATTCAGCTATTGCTGACGCAAGTAGCGTGGATCACAACTATTTGAAAGATGGATTTTACGCTCACACCAAACTGCAGGAAATTAAGTCGTCCATCACTGTAACATTCCTGGAACGGATTGAAGACGTAACAGATGAAATAGAAAAGCAACTGGACGGGCTGGATTACGCTGCAAGAGGTGAAAAACTGAAAGGTATTTTTGACGGAATTGTCAGCAAAGTTGCTGATGAAGAGAAAGGCATTTCAGGAAGAGTGTACAGTATGTTCAAGGGAAACCAATATTTACTTTACGTCTATAAAATTTATCGTGATGTGAGACTTGTTGGTGCTCCGCCTGAGACCGTTGGAAAGTTTGGTGGCGATACAGACAACTGGGAATGGCCGAGACATACCGGCGACTATTCCATCTTTCGCGTGTATGCCGGCAAAAACAATGAGCCTGCCGACTACAATGAAACGAATGTGCCACT
>JBBQSI010000247.1:0-5620 GCA_038213975.1 Chitinophagales bacterium | reverse complement strand
TGCGATTCATGTCAGCGATGGCTTTTTCGTATTCGAAATCGTTGACATAACGAATACCCCTGAGGATGAAATTAGCCCCGACGCTTTTACAACATCCGACTGTCAATCCATCATAGCCCACGACGTCGATTTTCGGCTCTTCAGCATATATCTCCCGTAACCATTCTATACGCTGTGCTTCAGAGAACATGGGAACTTTGTTGCTATTTCTTCCGATACCGATTACAAGCTTATCAAATAACGGAAGTGCCCTGTCTATAATATCTGTATGGCCAAGTGTTACCGGATCAAATGTGCCGGGAAAAAGGCAAATTTTTTTCATCAATAAACAGGTTTAAGTGAAACTAATTGAAATTTTGTTTATCGCTAAGCAAATAAAGAACGGCCATCCGGATAGCAACACCGTTTTCCACCTGCTGCAGGATGAGGGATTGTTTTGAGTCTGCCACATCACTGTCGATCTCAACACCCCTGTTAATAGGCCCCGGATGGAGGATCACGATCTCTTTAGATATTTCTTTTAAAACTTTCCTTGTTACACCAAATGCAAGATTATATTCCCGCAAAGAGGAAAACAGTACCTGGTTTTGTCTTTCGAGTTGTATCCTTAATACATTGGCAACATCACACCACTGTAGCGCCTTTTTAAGATTATATTCTACCCTTATGTCAAATGCCTCCTTCGCATATTTTGGAATAAGCGTTGGCGGGCCAGCCACCATCACTTCAGCGCCCATCTTCTTCAAAAGAAAGATATTACTGAGTGCCACACGGGAATGCATAATATCGCCAATAAGCACAATTTTTTTTCCTTCCAGCGTCCCGCATTTTTCACGAATAGAAAATGCATCCAGCAGCGCCTGTGTTGGGTGCTCATTGATGCCATCGCCGGCATTGATAATAGCTGCAGGGATATGCTTGGCAAGAAAGTGAGGCGCCCCACTTGCGCTGTGGCGCATCACCACCATATCCACCTTCATGGAGAGGATATTATTTACTGTGTCCAGCAGGGTTTCTCCTTTGGAAACAGAAGATCCTGGAGCAGAAAAATTTAGTGTGTCTGCGCTTAGGCGTTTTTCAGCTAGCTCAAACGAAATTCGTGTACGCGTAGAATTTTCATAGAAGAGGTTTACAATGGTTGTATCTCGCAAAGACGGAACCTTTTTGATCGGCCGTTGTAAAACTTCTTTGAACTGTGTAGCTGTATCAAGAATGAGCTGAATGTCGCCTGGATGAAGATCTTTAATGCCCAGGAGATGTTTGGTGGAAAGTTGCATTAAAGAACAAAGTTAATAGAAAAAAACTGCTGGAGGAAAAGAAAGCATCCGCAGTGATCAATATAATCTCACTTCATCCCTCTCCCACTCTACGATCACCTTTTGGGAAATGACGGAGTCAATAGACTTCCCACAGAAATCAGGTTGTATAGGAAGTTCGCGACTAAATCGGCGATTAATTAATACGCAAAGCATTACTTTTTTCGGGCGCCCGAAAGACAGCAAAGCATCGAGTGCAGCTCGTATCGTTCGCCCGGTATACAACACATCATCTACTAACACTACATTTTTATCCTCCACTGAAAATGTGATATCAGTCTGATTGGCGGTGTGCAATTCTTTCCTGATGTCATCCCGGTAAAAAGTGATATCCATTTTTCCGTACTTTATATCAGAGCCTGGCGAAATAGTATTCAACAAGTGGAAAATCCTATCAGCCAGCAAGATGCCCCGTGGTTGGATGCCAACAAGGATCAGGGGCTCTCCACTTTTTTGATTCTCCAATAATTGGTAAGCCAATCTTTGAATGGTGATCTCTAACTGATATTTTGATAAAATGGTACGCAAGGAACTTTAATTATAATAGTAACGCTGCCAGCGTTAATCTTCCTGCATGAAAGGATATTTGTAGTCTACGGGCGGATTAAATGTTTCTTTTATTGTTCTCGCACTCAGCCAGCGATATAGATTTAATATACTGCCAGCTTTGTCATTTGTACCACTTGCCCTTGCGCCTCCAAAAGGCTGCTGTCCTACAACAGCGCCTGTTGGCTTGTCATTGATATAAAAATTCCCCGCTGCATTCACGAGTTTTTTTGTAGCAGCATCTACTGCATATCTGTCCCGTGCGATCACCGATCCGGTAAGTGCGTATGGAGAGGTACTGTCAACAATGCGCATGGTTTCTTCAAACTTATTTTCATCATACACATACAAAGTAAGCACAGGCCCAAAGAGCTCTTCGCACATCGTAATATATTTAGGATCTGTTACTTCGATCACCGTTGGCTCAATAAAAAATCCTTCAGCTTTATCACACTTTCCACCAGCCAGAATCTTAGCACCTTTATCTTTTTTCGCCTGCCGGATAAATCCTTCGAGTTTGTCAAAGCTTTTCTCATCGATTACCGCATTTACGAAGCAGGTAAAATCTTCCACCGAACCCACCTTCATCGTCTTCACCTGTGCCACCAACTTTTGTTTGATTTCGGGGGCGAGGTTGGAAGGAATATAAGCCCGTGAAGCTGCCGAACATTTTTGCCCCTGGTATTCAAATGCACCACGGCAAAGCGCAGTCACCACTACGTCTGGTTCGGCGCTCCTATGTACAAGGACAAAATCTTTACCCCCCGTCTCTCCAACAATCCTCGGATAGGATTTATAGAGGGAAGTATTTTCACCGATAATTTTCCACATGGTGTTAAATACGCCAGTGCTGCCGGTAAAATGAATGCCGGCAAAATCAGAGTGATTAAAGCAAACCTCACCAAGCGTCGGACCATCAACATAAATCAGGTTGATAACACCATCAGGCAAACCTGCTTCTTTTAGAATTCGCATAAACATCTGAGCACTGTATACCTGGGTGTGGGCGCATTTCCATACAACTACGTTACCACACATAGCTGCTGACGTCGGCAGATTGCCGCCGATGGCTGTAAAATTGAATGGCGTCACAGCAAGCACAAAACCTTCTAACGGACGATACTCCATCCTGTTATGGATACCTGGACTGCTTATTGGCTGCTGCCCGTAAATCTCACTTAGAAAATGTACATTAAACCGGAGGAAATCAATTAGCTCGCACGCTGCATCGATCTCTGCCTGGTAAGGATTTTTACTCTGACCAAGCATAGTAGTTGCAAGAATTTGTGACCTGTATTTTGTAGCCAAAAGTTCAGCGGCTTTCAGGAAAATATTTGCCCTGTTTTCCCATGTAGTGTTTGCCCACTTATCTTTAGCCTTCAGTGCTGCATTAATCGCCTTTTTTACATGAGACGCGTCTCCTTCATGATAATGCCCTAAGAGGTGTGCCGTCTCGTGAGGAGGGCGTATTTCTTTTCTATTACCTGTCTTTATTTCATCTCCCCCAATGTACAGGGGAACTTCAATTTTCTTTGACTTCAGCTCTTTAATAGCTGCCCTGAGCAGACCCCTTTCTTCACTGCCAGGCGCAAACTGCTTTACAGGTTCATTGGCGGGAAGGGGATAGTAAAAGTATCCGTTATGCATATCCTGAATTTAATAAGTAAGTGCTTTGCGAAAGCAAAAAAAAAACCGAAATTATTTTTTCAGGTACATGACTTCCTTCACAAGATTTACAGTGCGTGGCACATCTGGAAGATAAAGTGCTACCAGGTTTGGCGCATAATGCATCGGTGCATCAGCCGAAGTGATGCGGCGAATGGGCGCATCAAGGTAATCGAATCCTTCTTTCTGAATTCTATAAGCAATTTCGGATGACACGGACGCAAAAGGCCACTGTTCTTCAACTATGACCAACCTGTTCGTCTTTTTAACTGAGTTGAGAATCGTCTTCCAGTCCATAGGGCGTATCGTTCTGAGATCAATTACTTCCGCCTCGACATTTTCTTTCTTTAGCTCTTCAGCCGCACCGATAGCTACTTTCATCATTTTATTGAATGACACTATTGTGACATCTTTTCCTTCCATCACCACTTTGGCTTCACCGATGGGGATGGTGTATTCTCCATCAGGTATCTCACCTTTTTCACCATACATGACTTCACTTTCCATAAAGATCACCGGATCATTATCGCGAATGGCACTTTTTAGTAACCCCTTCCCATCATAGGGATTGCTGACTGAAACAACTTTTAAACCGGGAATATTAGCAAACATTGCCTCAAATGCGGTAGAATGCTGCGCACCAAGCTGGCCTGCACTGCCGTTCGGCCCACGAAAGACAATCGGGCAGCCAACCTGTCCACCACTCATCGCGAGCATTTTTGAAGCAGTATTTAAGATCTGGTCCAGTGCAAGTGTTGCAAAGTTCCAGGTCATATACTCAACAATCGGACGAAGGCCATTTTGCGCAGCACCAACAGCTATTGCCGTAAAGCCAAGTTCAGCAATTGGCGTATCTATCACTCTTTTAGCACCAAACTCTTCAAGCATTCCCTGGCTCACTTTGTAAGCTCCATTATATTCTGCCACCTCTTCGCCGATTAAAAAAACTGACTCGTCCCGCCTCATTTCTTCAACCATCGCTTCGCGCAAAGCCTCCCTGAATGCTACTTCTCTCATTTATAAAAATTGAGTGGCAAAAATATTAGTTGTACTGCAAACGAGCAAAACTCATTGACCAAGCCAGCGTATAGGATTTTGAAATTAAAGATGGATGCAAGTGGCTCAAATCAGTTAAGCGACGCGAGCTCCTCAACCAGTTTTTTACCAAAAAGATTTTTCGCGATTATCTTCCCATCTTTATCTACGAGAATGTTGGAAGGGATCGCCTTTATACCAAATTGATCAGAAGTGGCATTTTTCCAACCCTCCAAATCGGAGACGTGAGACCACGTGAGTTTATCATCAGCAATGGCTTTTTGCCACCTGTCTTTCCTGGTATCATATGATACACTAAACACAGTAAAATCTTTCCCATTAAATTGTTTGTAAGCGTTCACAAGATTTGGATTTTCCCGGCGGCACGGGCCACACCAGCTCGCCCAAAAATCGACGAGCACGTATTTCCCTCGTAAGTCCGACAAGCTCAGAGATTGTCCGTCCGGTGTTTCCTGCCGTATGTCCGGCACTGTTTGACCAATTGCCACCTTCTTGTAAACGTCAATCATTTTTTTGATTTTTTCACCCGCTGCCGTACTTTTTACCTCAGGAGATAAGACTGCATACAAAGGCTCAACGTCGGTGGCCTCTGCGTAATAGCTATAGTTCTCCGGGATAGCAAGCGCAGCGCGGTAGGAATCGGGATGATCCGCTACGAATTGTGAAATGATCTTTCGTTTGGAATCCATAACTTCAAAATCTACGTCGTTGAGGCTGTCCAATACAGCGTTATTCTTTTCCTTGGCCGCGCTTTCATACAACTTCATATTCTTCTCCTCCCATTCAGAAATTGGTTTCAGGTTGTCTTTAAGCAGGTTATCCTCCTCATTCACCGTTGATCCGCCTACAACTGCGTGGGCAAACTTTAGATCCTTTATCAATATAGAAATATCTCCAGGTTCAAGATAGAACTGCAGGTAATCCTGTTTAATCCCCGGGGAGGTTAAGACAGCCTTCGTCGGTTGATTAACCTTGCCTGAAAATTCAAAAGTTGAATTCTTCACCTGCACCGTATCCTGCAACTTATCGTCATCTCC
>JBBQSI010000246.1:0-5621 GCA_038213975.1 Chitinophagales bacterium | reverse complement strand
ATACAGGATTATAGTCCAGTTCAGGGAAAAAATTGGGGACACGATTATATCCGTTAGAGTGTGTGCGGCCCATAACTCCGCAACCAATTAACCCGATTCTTAGTTCTTTCTTTTTTGCCATAATGAGAACTTATTAAAAGCGTTGAAAATATATTGTAATTTTTTTTAGTCTCAAACTGTACAATTATTTATTCTAACCTGGGTTTTGGTCTTCTGGCATCCCGATAGGGATGATTTGTGGTTAGAATTCAATTCCGAAAAGCACGAACCGTTCCTATGGGAACGCCTGGTGCCACATATTTTTATTATTATCCACAATTTGTTCCTAATGGACATTAACGCATTCACTCAATATAAAACATCCAAAACTCATGTTATTTTAATTCTTTTAGTCTGAAGTTGCGGTACTCTACTTTCATTGGTGGACCTACGTGTACCTGTACACCCAGCAAACCGCTCGATTTCCTGTTAGTGGTATCATTATCCGTTACATCACTCATCAATATACCATTAATAAAATGCTGCATGCGATTGCCTTTCACAATTAAATGACTCTCGTTCCAGCCTTGATTGATCTTTTCTCTCAATGAGTCCATATTTCCTAACGAAGCAGTAACAACCGACGCGGTCCACACATTATTTTTTACAACAGCCTGCAATGGCTCCGTTACATTTGGTAACGTCACTTTTTGTCCACGGTAGGCAATGATGCAGCGCCCGCGCTCTTCATAATTTTGCCCGGTGTATTGATTTTTACCGTCAATATCAGATTGGTATCCTCTTAGTGCATGGGGAACATCTTTTACTTCTTCGCTTCGGTAGTTAATACCGCTATTGCCATCTTCCGAAATCCTGTATGCTACTTTTAATTCAAAGTCAGTGGTAAGGCCGCCCCTCCATATAAGAAATGTATTTCGTTTCACTATTGTAGCGGGAGTAATCACTCCCACAATTGAACCATCTTCTACACTCCAATAGGTAGAATCACCTTCCCATCCGTTCAGCGTTTTACCATCAAATATTTGTACGAAACCATCCTGATCATATTGTTTTAGCGTGGGTTTTTTAAAACTGCTCACAATTAAGAATATGAGCAGACCGCAAAGTGAGCATACACCTATAAAAGTCCCAGAATTATTATTTCTCATAACTGGTATTTATCTAAAAGAATTAATCTCAGATATAAAGTTTTCACTGCTTAGATTTTTATAATACCATTTCTTATTCTTTTTCATACCAGCCATGCAACTTGCGAACTTTTATCATAGTTGCCAGTATATCATTCCATGTTTGTTGCTGGCTCATTACTTCGTTTGGAAACATACATCCATCCCAGCATATATGCCTGAAAGCTTTTGTAAGATCACCATTTTCATCCCGCAGCCAATAGCCCGCATCATGTGGAATATCTAATCTTCCATCAGGATCTGTTACAAGGCAATGCCGGCCTGTTTTATCATGTGATCCTGTACCGTGAACTGTACCATCATTCTGGGCAACATGAAAGTCAATCGTCCAGGGGCGAAGTGCATTCGTCAAAGTTTTCAGACCTGCCTTCAAAGCATCCCTGTCATTCCAATCAAAATCAACGGATAGTATTCTATCTCCAGGGCTGTTGTAACCCAGGAGGTATAACAGGGTATGTGCCATGTCCGCCTGGAAGCCAATATTAGGGCGGTCTACGGCCTCGAGCGAATCAATCATCGCTCTCCAACTGTGCATACCTCCCCAACAGATCTCACCTTCAGCGGCGAGTTTTTCGTCATATTCTGCTGCAACATCGCAAGCCTCACGAAAAGTTTCAGCGATCAGTTTAGTATTACCAACCGGGTCGGCTGCCCAACTTTCAGGAGTGCTTGCAGAATCAATACGAACAACTCCATTAGGACGAATACCAAAATCACGCAGAACTTTTGCAATGTGGCAAGTCTTGCGAACCTGGTCAACAAATTTCTCCCGATCTTCTTTGTTACCCAATGCGGCGCCACCAGTTGGAGGCCATATGGGCGCTACAAGGCTGCCAATTTCAAGATTGAAAGAGGCCACTTTATCTGCTAATTTTTTAATGCCATCATCAGAACTATCAACATCAAAATGCGGATTGAAAAGGCCTATGTCAATTCCATCGAATTTTACTCCGTCGACTTCAGCGGCGGCAGTCATCTCCAGCATCGTATCAAAAGCAATTACGGGTTCTGAATCTTGTCCCTTTCCTACGATACCCGGCCAGGTGGCATTGTGAAGTTTAGGAAAATTATTTTCGCTCATATTGGTAAAAATTTAAAATGAATAAAATATAGGACAGGTAGAATAAGTGAGTATTTAATCCATTTGATGTTTTATAACCTTAGTACTAATGCCTGATCAATTTTAATAACCTTATTACCTTATTCTGCTTAAGTTATTCATTAGAAATAAGGTAATAAGGTATGTCTATTGAGCTTAATTTTTTTCCTACTAAGGTTTTCCAATCCTGTATCGAATACCTTCATAACAGCTATGGCTACCGGTTTTGCCCCACTCTCTAATCCTAAATGAATATCTAAATTATAATTTCAGATCAGGATTTTCGGGACCGAAATGTTTCAGCATTACAATAGGATCCGTCGAAGACTTATTAACGATTTCCACTCCTTCCTTCGCGGCTGATTCACTCACAAAAAATTCATCAAAAGTTAATTGTCCATAACGAATCAATGCCGGCGTTTCAACCTCCCATACGCCCATCGTACCATGTCCCTGCATCATGATCATACCGTAGGCTGCATTATCTTTTATGGTTACTGTTGCACCCGGTTCTACGGTTAATTCTTTAGCGCTAAAAGCATGTGAACGGTAACAAACCCATTTTTCAATATAGCCTTCAGCCTGCATTTCATCCAGCGCCTTTACAGGTATTGGATTCATGAAGCGTGTTTCCAGAATATTTGGATTCACATTCAGATCCCAATCTATTACATCCATCAGTGCATCGAAGTCGCCCTTCTTATCTTCCGGCGTGCCGTTCCATAATAAAACCTCGGGAATAATAGCTTCGTTTACCAGTGACTGGTACATTGCAAATACATCAGAGGCTTTCTGTGGCTCGTAGGTACACATACTGCCGGGAGCATGCAACATGCCCGGCGGCACATCCCAGCCGGTGCCGGGCTCCAAGCGGAAGGCCTGTGAAAAATTCGTGATTTTATTATCTCCCTTCGTAAAGTTTACGAGGCATTCTCGGATTTGTTCTTTGGTTGTGCCTGGTGCAATTCCAAAAAAAGTATAAGGGAAATCGCCGCCGTGATTGTTTACCTGGGGCGGAAAATAATAAGCTTCGGGTTTGCCTTTTTGACCAATCAACGCAGCCTTTTCATCATTGTGATGAATGTGATGGGGGAGTGGCCCCATGTTGTCAAAAAATTTCGAATACATCGGCCAGCTTTCATATTCGTCCCAGAGGCGGTCGCCGATAAGTTCACCTTTTAATTCATCCACTGCATCTTTTAGCAAGATCATTTCTTCCTTGTCTCCATCTTTAAAAACAATAAAACTCAGCCCTTCATGTTCACCTGTTAGCGGGCCGTTTTTTGCGGGCGTAGTAGAAGAAAACCAGCGTTCATCAATACCACCACGCTCACCACCCAGAACATAATAATCATCAGGATGTAATTTTATTCTTCGTCCCGGTACGCAAAATGATCTTGGTACCCAGTTGGGTGCCAAACGCAAAATTCCTTTTCCCTGCTCTAAAGCTTTTTGGGCTAAACTTATTTTTACTGCTGCTTCCATGTAAGTGATTTTTTATAATTAAGCTAAATCGTATTCTTTAAAAAGTCATTCATCTTTACTTCGCCATCCATTATTTCAATTTCAAGATCGTAACTCCGCGTTTCTCCCGGTTGCAGGAGAATTAACTGCTGATCTTTCCTCGCCTGGGCTTGCCCGATAGGCGGATTTGTTCCGGGTTCAAGGCCGGTAACATATTCGCCTTTGCCCCAATGTTGCCAATTCGTTAACCACGGTAATTGTTTTTTATCAAAACGTAATGCCAATGCAATACCAATTTTTGAATTATAAAGTCCACAGGTGCATTTACCGGAACTTCCAGGTGTTGCATCAATGAATGCAACCGCTTCCCCGGTACCATCGTGCTCCTTCAGCGGCGGCGGGCATTTTCGAAAATTATAGTCTTTATTAAATATTTTATCATTCATCCCACCCGGACGTGCCTGCCATTCACCATTCCATATAATATCCGTTCCCTCATCAACCAAAGGCCACCCGAAATTGCAATGATACAATATCATGTGGGGAGCAGGAGCGTTGCCACGATTGGTCACTTCATCATGAATGCGTACAGATGCGTGCCCAAGTTTGCCGGATATCGTTCTTCTTAATTCAAGGCTTGGGCCGAATATCTTTGTTTCTTTGATAATACCTGTAATGCTCATTTCCATTTTACCGGCCACAGGATCCGGCTGTATGATTGATTCTATTTCTGCAGGGATATTATTTATCAATCCATGAATACCTCTCTCGCCATACTCATCCTTTTCCGGCCCTCCTACATGACTAAGCCCACAGGTGACAAGGAGGCCTCCTCCAAATGTTCTCAGCCAATCTAATCCCTGGTCTGAAAATGGCTTGGGACGTGTGATGCCTAAATGACTCAGCCAGGCCAGGCCATGCTGGTCGTAAAATGCATCTGCTATATCCATAGCCCGGTCAATAATTATTTTGTAACGCAAACCCGTACCCGTATTTATCCACGCAATCCGGTTTCCACGCCCCGGGCCGTTATCAATTATAGAAGTTTCAATCCCTCCTAATTGAGCGTGATTGGATATTTTATCTTTCCAGCCTGCCGCTAAATTTATTTCCTCCTTATTCGTCATTTAATATCCATAAGTGAAACCTTCAGTTATTTGATTATCAATGCTTCCGGCCTTTTATTTGAAAAAATAGTATCAGTCTTGTTTCCGCCCGACTTTAGGTATGCCAACAGGTCTTTCAGTTCTTCGGGGTTCAACCGGTTGATCAATCCCGGAAGCATAGGAGAAACTTCGGAGACCCGAATTCGGGCGACATCTGTTTTGAGCACCTCTCTTGTTATTTGCGGAGCAAATGGATTTTGCGAAATGATATATTTTTCATCGTCCCGGCTGATCAACCTGCCCAGGACAGAACCACCTTCCTTAAGATAAAAAACGGTAGCGCCATATTGATCTGAAATTGCTTTATTAGGTTCAATGATCGCCTCGAGCATGTCATGATAGGAAAAGCGTGTACCCAACTGTGTTAGATCAGGGCCAGCCACTCCTCCTTCTCCGTTCATTGTGTGACATGAAATACAAAGGGAAGCGGTAAACATCGCTTTACCTTGCTCGAAATTCCGGCTAGTGATACCGCTGTCTGCTACGGCTACGGCCTCGTCCATTTTCCAGTTTCGGCCCGGCCCCTTGGGCTGCTGAACTTCATCCACCACGTAGATGCCGCCTTTCGCGACTAAAGAGTCTCCCGAGATTTTATTTAAGTAATCAAAGCGGTCTTTAGATACATTGGCAAGGGCATTTTTACGGGCCTGGTTGATGAAACCGACGAAGCTGTGGCCTCCTTTATATTGAAAGACGCCGGAAAAC
>JBBQSI010000245.1:0-5622 GCA_038213975.1 Chitinophagales bacterium | reverse complement strand
GAAACTATATCTCCGTCTTTCAACTCACTGTCCGTTGGAAATCCATGCACCACCGCATCATTTACAGACGTACAGCAGGCAAAGGGGTAGCCGTGATAATTTTTAAAGGAAGGGACACCACCATGGTCGCGAATATATGTTTCAGCGAGCGTATCAAGAAACCTGGTACTTACACCCGGCTTCAACTTTTTAGCCAGCTCAGCTACTGTTTCATTTACGAGCAAACAATTCTTCCTGATTATTTCTACTTCTTCTTCTGATTTGATGATAATCATTGTTTCCTGATTCGAAAAACCCTGACATGGGCCAGGGTTCACGATTGATATTTAAAAAATTCTTTTATAAGTTACCAGTAACGCCGGGAGCTACAGTTTGGCGTCCCTGAATTCTGCCTGTAGTCATGAGTCCATCGTACTGGCGCATCAAAAGCTGGGTTTCAATCTGCTGCAGCGTATCTAAGACCACAGCCACCATAATCAAAAGGGATGTTCCCCCGTAAAATGTAGCAAAACCTTGCGTAACTCCCATCAACTGAGCGATACCGGGCAAGATACCTACAATCGCGAGCAGAATCGCACCAGGCAATGTGATTCGATCCATGATGGTGCCAATGTAATCCGTCGTAGGTTGCCCTGGCTTTACGCCCGGGATGAAGCCATTACTTCTTTTCAGATCATCTGCCATTTGCTTCGGATTGAAGATTAAGGCAGTATAAAGAAACGTGAATCCTATGACCATCACCGAATAGATGACCATATAAACGAAGTTCGTATGATCAGTAAAATAGACGGCCCAGTTTTTACCAGAAGTTTGAAAACCCAGGAAAATAGTTGGTAAAAACATAATGGCTTGGGCGAAAATGATCGGCATAACGCCTGAAGCATTCACCTTTAAAGGAAGAAACTGGCGGGCACCACCAAACTGCCTGTTGCCAACGATCTGCTTAGCATAATTCACCGGCACTTTTCTTACGCCTTGGACAAGTAATATCAGCCCGAGCACTACTGCAATAAATGCTGCAATTTCAATTAAGAATATTAATAAACCACCACCCCCGCTCGTTTGCTTGGCTGTAAATTCCTGCATGAATGACTGCGGCAAGTGGGCAAGAATGCCAACCATGATAATGATGGAGGTACCATTCCCGAGTCCTTTGTCAGTTATCTTTTCACCGAGCCACATTACGAATAAAGTACCAACTGTAAGAATTATTATGGTGGAGATCCAGAAAAAACCTTTATATGCTTCCAGCAATGCTTCCCTGTTAGAAGTAGTAAGAAATCCAATGTAAGCTGCAGCCTGGAAGGCCGTAACGATTACCGTTAAATACCGGGTCCACTGGTTGATTTTTTTTCTGCCGCTTTCACCCTCTTTCTGAATTTTGGAAATTTGTGGCACGAGGATCGTCATTAGCTGCATAAATATTGATGCAGAAATGTAGGGCATGATACCAAGTGCAAAAATGGAGGCTTTGGAAAAAGCACCTCCAACAAAAGCGTCCAGCAAACCAAGCATACCGCCTTGGGTGCTGTTGCTTAGATTAGTAAGTTTATTGGGATCAAGACCAGGCAGTACAATGTGAGAACCGAGCCTGTACACCAGGATAAGGAGCAGGGTTACAAGGATCTTACCTCTCAACTCCTCAATCGTCCAGATGTTTTTTAATGTATTGATGAATTTCTTCACAGAGCGGTCTGCATTTTAATTTTCAAATTGGCCACTTCGGCAAATATCAAATATTTATTTCACTATTTCCAGGCTTCCGCCGCCTGCTTCGATGGCTTCACGGGCTTTTGCACTTGAAGCGTTGACCTTTATAGGAATGGTCGTTTTTATCTCTCCGTTGCCCAGCACCTTCACTCGATCAGTTTGACTGATCAGGTTGTTCATGTACAATTGCTCGGGCGTGAACTCTTTTAATTCGTATTTCTCAACCAGCGCATCAATCTGCCCCAGGTTAAAAACTTTATACTCTATACGATTATTGTTTTTAAATCCACGCTTGGGAAGCCTTCTTTGTATAGGCATCTGGCCACCTTCATGCGCCATCTTAATTTTGTAACCTGCCCGGCTTTGGCCACCCTTGTTACCTTTCGTAGATGTTCCACCCTTACCAGACGCTTCGCCACGGCCAAGTCTCTTTTGCTTATGGGTTGCGCCCTTTGCGGGTCTTAAATTATTTAATTGCATGGTCTGGTTTTTACTTTACGCCCCGGACCCGGAGCTCGCGTTTTAATGATTATGACAATTCCTCTACTGTTATCAGGTGGTTAACCTTCCTGATCATGCCGAGGATTTGAGGAGTGGCTTCAATTTCTTTCTCAGCGTGCAACTTTTTCAATCCAAGGGCTTGAAGTGTAAGCTTCTGGCGGTTTGGCCTGTCGATGCCGCTCTTCACTAATGTAATTTTTACCTTTTTCATCGCCTTTGTTTTTATTACAGGTGTATTAACCGTTGAATACTTTTTTCAGAGAAATGTTACGTGTTTTAGCAACCTCTATAGGCTCTCTCAGGGTAGCGAGTGCTTTTACAGTTGCCTTCACCACGTTGTGAGGATTAGATGATCCGAGAGATTTTGCAAGTACGTCGTGAACGCCTGCACTCTCCAGTACAGCACGCATACTACCTCCGGCAATAACACCGGTACCGGGAGCACCTGGCTTTATCAAAACCTTGGCAGCGCCTTCTTTGCTCCATTGTTCATGCGGAATTGTTCCGTGCATGATGGGCACCTTGATGAGGTTTTTCTTCGCATCATCGATACCTTTCAATATCGCTTCCTGCACCTCCTTGGCCTTGCCCAAACCCTGACCTACCACGCCAGCTTCGTTACCAACCACTACCAGGGCAGAAAAGCTGAATGCTCTTCCTCCTTTGGTAGTTTTAACTACCCGGTTGATGGATACGACCTTTTCTTTCAATTCCAGGTCTGCGCCGCGAACTTTCTGTGTGTTTGTTTTCAAAATTATTTTTTTAGTAACACTAATTTTATATATTAAAATTCCAATCCGCCTTGCCTGGCACCTTCAGCCACAGCTTTGATTCTGCCATGGTATATATAACCGCTCCTGTCAAAAACAACTTTCTTGATGCCGAGGTCAACCGCTTTGCGGGCGATTGATTGCCCAACCATCTTGCTTTTCTCAACCCTGGCAACTTTCTGTGCGACCAGGTCCGCTTCGCGGGAAGATGCAGATGCGATAGTTGTACCAGTAATATCATCAATCAACTGAACGTAGATATCATTATTGCTGCGAAAAACGCTCAAGCGAGGCTTTGTAGCTTCACCGCTGATTTTTTTCCTGATCCGGTAACGAATCTTTTGCCTTGCGCTAACCTTGGAATTCATTGTCTTTTATTTTGTTCCGATACTGCCGGAGATATTTTATTATTTACCTGCTGACTTACCAGCTTTTCTTCTCAACACCTCACCTACGAACTTCACGCCTTTACCTTTGTAAGGCTCCGGCTTACGCAAGCTGCGAATCTTTGCAGCCACCTGACCGAGCAATTGCTTATCAATGCTTTCAAGAGTGATTACAGGATTTTTACCTTTTTCCTGTATTGTAGTTACTTTTAGTTCTTTCGGAATCTCCACAAGAATATTGTGAGAGTATCCCAATGTGAGATCAAGCATGTTACCCTGGTTGGTAGCTTTGTAACCAACACCAACTAGTTCCAATTGCTTGGTATAACCGTCAGTGACGCCCTTAACCATGTTGTTAACCAATGACCGGTAAAGTCCATGCATAGCACGATGGCGAATCTGGTCGGTTGGGCGTTGAAACTCAACTTTATCATCTTTCACTTCAACCTTGATATCTCTATCAATCTCCTGCGTTAACTCACCTTTTGGCCCCTTTACGGTAATCACATTATTTTTTCCGAGGGTGATATTTACACCTTCAGAAATCTTAACCGGGTTTTTACCTATTCTTGACATGATATTTTGTATTAAAATATGACTGGTAAAGTTTAATAAACATTACATAGTACTTCGCCCCCAACATTCTGCACCTTTGCTTCCTTATCGGTCATTACGCCTTTTGATGTAGAAACTATCGCTATGCCGAGGCCGTTCTTCACACGGCGAAATTCCCCCGGTTTAGAGTAGCTGCGCAATCCCGGACGGCTTACCCGCTCAAGACTTTGAATTGCGGGCTCCTTGGATTGAGGATCGTATTTCAAAGCAATCTTTATGACGCCTTGCTTATTATCATCCTCAAACTTGTACTTCAAAATATATCCTTTGTCGTACAAAATTTCAGTCATGCGCTTTTTCAGATTACTGGCAGGAATTTCAACTACGCGATGCATTGCCATTTGGGCATTCCTAATCCTTGTGAGATAATCTGCTATTGGATCCGTTACCATTTAGTTATGTATCTGTTTATTATAAATATTTTTTGGGTAATTAAGTTACCAGCTCGCTTTTCTTACACCAGGAATTTTTCCTGCAAGTGCCATGTCCCTAAAGACGTTACGGGAAAGGCCGAAATGTCTCAAATAACCCCTGGGCCGACCCGTTAACTGACAACGGTTTTTCAACCTCACCGGTGAAGCATTTTTCGGAAGCAAATCAAGTGCACGGTAATCACCGGCGTCTTTTAATGCTTTCCTTTTTTCAGCATATTGCGCAACCATCTTTTCACGCTTGCGCTGTCTTGCTTTTACTGACTCTTTTGCCATAGTTTATCTTTTCCTTTTAGCCGGCTGGTAAGCTGACTAATTTATTTTTTAATATTCCTGAAAGGCATTCCCAATTCTTTCAGCAGTTCAAATGCTTCTTCATTGGTGCCAGCCGTTGTTACAAATGTGATGTCGAAACCGGTGATCTTGTTGACTTTATCAATATCCACTTCCGGAAAAATAATTTGCTCTGTTACACCCATCGTGTAATTTCCACGGCCATCAAAAGACTTGTCGCTTATACCTTTGAAATCACGTACCCGCGGCAAAGCAACTGATACAAGCCTGTCCAAAAACTCGTACATCTTTTCGCCACGTAAAGTCACCTTCGCACCGATTGGCATATTCTTCCGAAGCTTAAAGTTTGAGATGTCTTTCTTAGACATCGTTGGTATCGCTTTCTGACCGGTGATAGTTGAAAGCTCTTCCAAAGCAACATCTACCAGTTTCTTATCAGCTACAGCTCCATTTACTCCGCGGTTGATGCTGATCTTCTCCAGCCTTGGTGCCTGCATAATTGTTTTGTATGAAAACTTTTTCATCAAAGCAGGAATTACTTCCTTTTTATATTTCTCCGCAAGACGCGGTTTGTAGGTTGTTGTGCTCATTACTTAATTACCTCCCCTGATTTTTTAGCAGTCCTCACCATCTTGCCATCTTCTCTCTTCCTGCTGATTTTAGAATGTGATGATGTCTTTGCATCCCAAAGCATAACATTGGAAATCGCAATCGGCGCTTCCTGCTTTTGAATTCCACCCCTGGTATTTTGCGCAGAAGGTTTTGTATGTTTAGTAATGATATTAACTCCTTCCACAAGCACGCGGTTTTTTTCCGTAACCACTTCAAGTACTTTCCGTGGTTTTTTTAGATCTTTATCATCACCAGTTATTACTACTACTGAATCTCCCTTTCTTATGTTGAACTTCGGTTTAA
>JBBQSI010000244.1:0-5623 GCA_038213975.1 Chitinophagales bacterium | reverse complement strand
CCGTGATTTTCTCCTTGAAAAGAACGTTTCCGCTAAAAAAATTCATTTCGAACTATTCACCACGCCTGTCCGTAAAAGATTTGATGAGAAAAAAAACCTGTCTTCCAAAAGCGGTTCTGCCAGCGAAGTGACCGTAAAACTTGACGGAAGAAGTTTCAATTTTAGCCTGGAGAGAGATAGCAATAATATCCTCGATGCAGCACTCGCAGCTGGTGCTGACGTGCCCTACTCCTGCAAGGGCGGCGTATGCACTACCTGTAAGTCAAGGCTGGTGGAAGGCAAGATTGAGATGGAAACAAATTACGGGCTGGAACCCGATGAAGTAGCTGCCGGATTTATCCTCACTTGCCAGTCGCATCCAAGAAGTGAAAAAGTTGTGATCGATTTTGACGTAAAATCATAAAAACGCATTTAACTAACGCTTGTTAGTTTTTGCGAAAGGTTAATTGTAAATTTGAAACTATGCCAACGGGAAAACCAGACGATATTTTTACTGAAAAAATTGCTGCCGAAATAAAGATCGAGCCGAAAGACTGGATGCCCGATGATTATCGCAAGACACTCATCAGGCAGATCAGCCAGCACGCCCACAGCGAAATTGTGGGTATGCTTCCTGAAGGAAACTGGATTACCAGGGCTCCTTCCTTGCGACGCAAAGCTACCTTGCTGGCCAAAGTGCAGGATGAAGCAGGACATGGATTGTACTTGTATGCTGCTGCTGAAACGATGGGTATTAGCCGTGACGAGATGGATGAACAATTGCTAACAGGAAAAGCTAAGTACTCTTCTATATTTAACTATCCCACACTTACCTGGGCAGATATCGGCGCTATCGGTTGGTTAGTAGACGGTGCTGCCATTATGAACCAGGTACCGCTTTGCCGCGCTTCTTATGGTCCCTACGCCCGTGCAATGATCAGGATATGTAAAGAAGAAAGCTTTCACCAGCGCCAGGGTTTCGAAATTTTGTTGACACTCTGCCGCGGTTCTGCAGCGCAAAAGGCAATGGCCCAGGATGCTCTTAACAGGTGGTGGTGGCCAAGCCTTATGATGTTTGGTCCTAAGGATGATGAATCTCCACATACCCAAAAAAGTATGAACTGGAAGATCAAACGTTTCACAAATGACGAGCTTAGGCAAAAATTTGTAGATGTATGTACGGAACAGGCTGACGTACTTGGCCTGACTATCCCGGACGATGCATTGAAATGGAACGAAGAAAAAAAACACTATGATTTTGGAGAAATTAATTGGGATGAATTTTGGGATGTGGTAAAGGGTAATGGCCCCTGCAACAGGGAAAGACTGGAAGCGAGGCAAAAGGCTCACGAAGGTGGCCAATGGGTGAAAGATGCTGCCCTTGCTCACGCTCAAAAGAAAAAGGAACTATCACTACAACCGGCTTAACTATTTGCAAATTTACCGGCAACTTCTATTACATGGCAACAGAACCACTTTGGGAAGTTTTTATCCGCAGCCGCCAGGGCTTAGACCATAAGCACGTCGGCAGCCTCCACGCAGCGGATGCAAAAACGGCCATTGAAAATGCCCGCGATGTTTACACACGCCGGATGGAAGGCGTGAGTATTTGGGTGGTAGAGTCCAGCCAGATTCATTCTTCCAATCCCGGGGAGGCCTCCAGCTTATTTGACCCGGCCAACGATAAGATTTACCGGCACCCTACTTTTTATGATCTGCCGGATGAATTAAAACACATGTGATGCGGCAAGCACTTCTCGATTATACGCTGCACCTCGCTGACAATGCCCTGGTGATGGGACACCGCCTCAGTGAGTGGACCGGCCACGGTCCAATGCTTGAGCAGGATATCGCCTTAACAAATATTGCCCTCGACCTGGTCGGGCAAGCCCGGAACTTCTATCAATATGCTGCGGAGCTTGCAAATAAATTGAATGATCAAAAAAGGAACAGTGAAATCAATGTTGCAACAGAAGACACGCTTGCTTACTTACGGGATGCCCGCGATTTTAAAAACTTACTTATAACGGAAACGCATAATGGTGATTGGGGACAAACTATTTCCAAACTTTTTTTCTTTAGTGGCTTTCAATGGCACTTCTACACTGAACTCTCAAAAAGCGACAATGACTCCCTGAGTGCTATTGCCGAAAAATCACTCAAAGAAGTAACATATCACCGGCGCTGGAGCAGCGAATGGGTAATAAGGCTGGGAGATGGCACTGCCGAAAGTAAAGAGAGAATGCAGCTTGCAATTGATAAATTGTGGTCGTACACTTTTGAGCTGTTTCAACCTGCGCAGTACGAAATCATTTGCGCAGATTTGCGGATAGGCGTTGACGTCACCGCCTTGCAGCAAATATGGTTGGCTGATATAACAGGTGTTTTGAAAGAAGCTAAACTTTCTACCCCAGTAGACCAGGAAAATTTTAAACGCAAGGGTGGTAAAACAGGATATCATTCCGAAGAACTCGGCTTCCTGCTCGCAGAGATGCAGTGCCTGCAAAGAGCCTACCCCGGCTGCGAATGGTAACATGCAAAGTCCCAACAAACATATCACCACAGAATTAATACAGGACATACTGTCAAATGTTTTTGATCCCGAAATTCCAGTAATATCGGTCATAGATCTTGGTGTGCTGAGAAGAATAGAAATTGATGACCAAGTGGCAAATATCGTCATCACCCCGACTTACAGTGGCTGCCCGGCAATGGATGTCATTACAATGCAAATTGGAATAGCACTGGAGAACAAAGGAATTAAGAATTACAATATTGTCCGGCAACTTTCGCCGGCCTGGACTACGGATTGGATTACGGAGAAGGGCAGGCAGGCGCTGCTGGCTTATGGCATTGCACCCCCGCAGGGAAAAGTTTTCGACAAATCTTATCTCGAAAATCTGCGGGTAAGTTGCCCGCTTTGCCGATCTTCCAACACAGCCCTCCTAAGTGAATTTGGGTCAACTGCCTGTAAGGCATTATACAGGTGCAATGACTGCCTTGAGCCCTTTGATTACTTCAAATGCCATTAATTATTTGAAACATAATTTCGCCACATGGATGAAGTAATTTTTGAAGTGCTGGAAGGTGTTGCTACTATTACGCTAAACCGGCCGGAAAAATTCAACGCTTTTACGAAATCCATGTCTTTCGCAGTGCAGGACTGTCTTGATAAATGCACTGCTGACAGCAGTATTCGATCCATTCTGCTTACCGGCGCCGGCAAGGCTTTTAGTGCCGGTCAGGACCTGGCTGAGGTCACCGCTGAAGACGGACCGAACATGACACAAATTCTCAAAGATCATTTCAATCCTATCATCCAAAAGATCAGGCAAATTGAAAAACCTGTCGTTGCAGCTGTGAATGGTATTGCGGCCGGAGCAGGTGCTAATATCGCCCTGAGCTGTGACATTGTAGTGGCTGCTGAATCCGCCACTTTCCTGCAGGCTTTCAGCAAAATAGGATTGGTTCCGGATTCCGGCGGAACCTTTTTTTTGCCAAGATTAATTGGTTTACAAAAAGCAAGTGCTTTGATGTTGCTTGGCGAAAAAATTTCTGCAGCGGAAGCTATGCAAATGGGTATGATCTATAAAGTATTTCCTGATGGGGGTTTTCAGGATGAAATTTTTAAAATTGCGAAGAAATTAGCCGCGATGCCCACTAAAGCCCTCGCTTATACAAAGCAGGCGCTGAATAAAACTTTTGACAATTCCCTGCCTGAGCAATTGGATCTGGAAGATAAACTCCAGCAAAAGGCATCGGAAACAAATGACTTCCGGGAAGGGGTAAACGCTTTTTTGCAGAAACGGCCTCCTATTTTTAAAGGTGAATAAATGAAGGAACCACAAAACCTACACAGGCAGGTTGTTGAGAAAATGATCAGGCAAGACAAGTTCAGTCAATGGCTGGGCATAGAAATACTCGAAGTACGTGAAGGGTACTGCCGTATAAGCATGGTGTTGCGCGAAGAGATGGTAAACGGCTTTAGCGTGATTCACGGTGGGATACCATTTTCATTCGCCGATTCTGCATTTGCCTTTGCGTGTAACAACAGGAATAATCTATCACTCGCCCTGGACACGTCCATCACGTTCGTAAAAAAGAGTTTCCCCGGAGATAGGTTGTTTGCTGAGGCAAAGGAGATTCACAATGGCAGAAGCACCGGCCTGTATTCCGTGACCATCACGAACAGCGAAAATGCAACAGTGGCAGTTTTTAAAGGCACTTGTTTCCGCACTGGCGAGTCACTCCTGGAGGTTAGCAATTGATCACAGAATCTCTTTTTATAAAGGACTCTTGAGGATTCCTAAGCTAAAGCTTCCCTAAATTTTTTCTGATAGCGCTTTACTTCTGCATGGTCTTTTTCTTCCTCACCGAGCTCTTTGATTTTCTCTTTTAGTTCCGCCGTAAACGTCCCGAAATGCTTTTCATAAGCTTGTTCACGCTCATCATTGGAAGGCATTACTTTACCTTCATAGTGGGTTTTCAATTCGGCAAGATGTTCTTCTAATTTTTGTTCCGCGAATTCAGTAAAGGTGTGTGTGGAAAGTCTTTCTTTCATGGTCTTTTTCTTTAGGTGAAAATTTCGTTATAAAATTTTTAGCAGGCTTCATGGGCGCACTCAGAAAGTTCATTTTCGATTTCGATGGTGCTGTGATGTATACTATGATGCTGCAGTTCATGCTTCAACTCCCGGACCACTGATAATTTCTCCTCAAAAGTAATATTTTCATCAAGCTTTAGATGAGCCGTCAACGCATTTTCAAAAGTACTCATGGCCCATATATGAATATGATGGGCATCAGCCACTCCTTTTTGGGAACGCATGACTTCCCTGATTTTTGTGAGATCTATGTCTGCGGGCACAGCATCAACAGATAGTCTAAAGCTGTCTGTGAGCAGGGACCAGGTGCCCACAAGAATGATTACCATGATCACCAGGCCGATAGCAGGATCTATCCAATTCCACCCCGTGTATGTTATTGCAAGTCCCCCAACGACGACTCCTACAGAAACCAGGGTATCGCTCAGCATATGCAGGTAAGCGCTCTTAATATTCAAATCACTTTTCCTGTTTTTGAAAAACAATAGAGCGGTAATGGCATTAATAATTATTCCCAGCCCCGCTACCCAGGCTATGACACTTCCATCTACCGGCTGTGGTGAAATAAGGCGCTGCACTGATTCGAAACCCAGGATACCGATGGCAATTAATAAAAGCACTGCATTCAACAGGGCGGCAAGAACGGTTGTCTTTTTATAGCCGTAGGTAAATTTATCTGTCGATCTTTTTTTCGCCAGGGAAAATGCTATAAGAGAAAGAACCAGGCTGGCAACATCGCTCAGGTTGTGACCCGCATCAGTCAGCAACGACATAGAACCATTCAGCAGCCCCGCGATCACTTCGGCAATTACAAAAAGCACATTGAGCACGATACCTATGATAAACGGACGCGTATTGTCGCCTGGCGAAAATACCGGCGAGTGTGCGTGACCGTGAGCATCATTATGGGCGTGATTGTGAGCCATCTTGTGTTACAAATTTCGCAAAGAATTTCCAGCATTTGGCAACGCTGATCAACTTTAAGGGTTGGTATCTATTTTATAATCGTGGAGGAGATTGGCAACAAGCGCTGTCCACCCG
>JBBQSI010000243.1:0-5637 GCA_038213975.1 Chitinophagales bacterium | reverse complement strand
CTGTTTTGGGCATAAACATCCAGAAAGAAGAGATGACGAAAAAAAGCAGGGAAAGGCCAAAAAATATATTTAAGTAAAACAGCGGTTGTTTGGTGGAGGCCTTGTGGAGTTGCGTAAGTTTCTCCAATCCTTTTGGTAAGGTTTTCAGCGTGTACTTTACCCCGCCGGTTTTTGAGTTGTAGGTGCCTTGTTGAAAAAATTGTACATCGCCGTCTTCACGCTCGATTTTTAGATCACGGATCTTCGTCGTCTTTCCCAATTCTTCTGCACTGAGTCCCGGCGCTAACGTTTTTTGCTCCAGCTTCTCAATTTTTAAAAAATTGGTATCACGAAAAATAAGCACCACACCACTGATCGCATATACGGCCATAATACCTGCCAGAAAGAAACCAAGATAGCGGTGATAGACCCGCATATTTTTATTCGTCGTTGTTCCAGGCATAAATTGATTTTGCTTGTTGGTAGCTAACACATGAATATAAAAACGAAAAAAATGAAAAATCTTATGAACCAGTTATAGAATCGGGAATTTTTCGCGGGCGGGTATTTACATCTCCGGGATTTTTGAGAATATTTTAATATAAGGCTGCCCGCAAACTTTGTATCAATTGCCTGAACCTACGAAGAGCTTGTTGAGGCAGCGTTGGAATAATTGTTGTTGTCTGTTACATCGTGAAAATACTTCTCATCTTTATCATTCTAAACATGACTTACCCCGGAAAAAGGCAGGTGCTGCTATTTTACAATGCCCAGGGAATCGCCATTAAAAATGAACAACTGAACATATTGGAAGCGCAAAAGAAAGGTTTGGAGGAACGCGATATTGAAATCCACAGTTATATTTTAAGTGAGCACACAGATGAGGCGCAGAAATGGAAAGCTTCACCGGAAAACCCCTTTACTTTTATCCTGGTCGGAAAAGACGGAACGGAAAAGATGCGTTCCCAAACTGTCGTTTCCACCGAAACACTTTTTAGCACCATCGATGGTATGCCGATGCGCAAACGCGAGATGAAGGAGAAAGATTAGACTTCATCACCGGTACCGGTATGGATGGCGTGATGGCTTCCTCTGTTCCATGGGCTTTACCGGGAAAGGAATGAAAGTATCGTCTCGCAGATCGACAGGAATTTTGTAATAAGTAACGGCGTGCTGCTGAATCATCGCGTCCGAGAACAAGAATTGTATGACCACGGAAACCATCACTGATAAAAATTAGGTCACTGAAATTCTTTCGCAGGCTTTTGACAGCAATCAAGCGCCAACTACATTATCAGGAATGATGACAAGGGAAGGCAGCGCATCCGGCAGTTGATCGAATATTCATTTGACGTTTGCCTTGACTTTTTTAAAACTCGACTCACGGAAATATTTCTTGGTTTTACCTGCCTCCAACTTTCCATCGGTCTATTTCCTGGTGCTGATTAAGACAAGGAATTTCAAGCATTTTTTTATCTAAAAAAAGTGCAATACTTTAAAGATGCTGAGTGAATTCTTTCATTTCCGTCATGCCTTCCTTGCGCCAAACTTCCATCCCCTGCATGTAAATTATAAAAGTCGGGAATGCATTTACGTTGAGTTGTTTACCAAGGACGGCCTGGGCGCCGCCATCAATTTTTACGAGCGCAAAATTATTATCCTGCGACGCCTGGAGTGAATCCAGCACCGGCGCCATCTTTATACAGGGCGGGCACCAGTCGGCGCTGAAATCTACCAACACCGTTTTGTCGTTTGGAATTTGAGCCACATATTCATCCATGGTCATTTGCTTCACGGCCTGCATAGCGGCCACGGGCATGCCGGCATTGTTCCAGGCTTTCATACCGCCGGCAAGATTGTAGGCAGTATATCCATTTTGCCGCAACCAGTTCATCGCTTGTCCGCTGCGTCCACCGCTCAGGCAATAGGTATAGACGGGCTTTGATTTATCCAGCGCTTTTACTCTTTCCTGGAATTGCGCACTATCCAGCCAGTCAGCCTGCATGGCATTGTTGATGTGACCTGTTTGGAATTCTCCTGCCGTTCTCACATCAAGCAACTGGATATCTTTTTCACTGATCGCTTTTTCAAATTCAGGTACGGGAAGATCGGTTTGCTGTGCCGCCACGTGATTAAAGGAAAGGAAGGCCAGGGAAACAACCAGGGAGGATATTTTGTAAAGAGATTTCATAGAAAAATTTTTATTTCTAAAGCACGTAAAAAATAGAAACAAGTGGGCGCGCTAAACAGAGTGCTGAAATTACAACAGCAGGATGGCAACCTGTTGTTAAAAACGGGAGCTGAATTCTTTGTCAGGATGGGTATCAAAAAAGGGAAAAGGAAATTCCTGCTACTCCGACGCTTGGTCAAAGGACTGACCAGTATACCGGCAAACTTGTATTGTCGGAATCTGAATCAATAAATTAATGATGATAATTTTTACCCGCGGGACGGGATTGAACGAGGAAGCCGCAGCCATCAATGTATTGTATTATAAATAGCCGCCGAACAATTGTATCAGAAAAAGCCGGAAGCGATTTTCTTTAATCGCTCCTTCTGCGGCCGAAAGAATGAGATATTCTAAACGCTGCAATATTCGTCGGTGTGTTACCAAAATTATGTACCAGGCGTAAGCCTACATTGAATGGAATATTACCAAGTTCGAAAAGGTAGCCGAAGCCGAAACCAGCAGACGGCCCCGAAACTTTTTTCTGTCCGCCCAGGTAGTAGCCTTCCTCATCATAGTTATCAATAGAAGAAACCCCATAACTGTATCCCGCATTCGGCTCTACGTAGAAGCCAAGCCCAGTTTGGTTTAGCGTATAGCGATATCCGACCAGCACGGGGACAAATGCTACATCTTCACCGACGGAATTTTGGAAATACTGTACGCCGGCATCGATGGTTATGTAGTTCACTTCCTGCACCGGGAAACTAAAATTGAGGGAACCGCCGTACCCAATGGCGTTGAAATCTTTAGCAACTACATAAGCCACTTCAATCTGGGCACGGGAATAGTTGAAAATGCAAAGGCAGCAAAAAAGTAGGGTTAAGTGTTTTTTAAATGGCATGCTGGAAAGGGTTTTAGCCTTAACGAAAAATACATGAGAATAATATGAAGTTTCCGGAATTTTTGTCTTGGGCTGCCAACTGCTATGAGTGAGCGGCTTCACCGCGGTTAGCGGCTTCAGCAGAAGCATTGTTCAGGGCCACGGGGAAAGATCTTATGGCTTTCTTTTATATCCTGGCTGAACATGCCTGAGGCTTGAGAAATAAGAATTAAGATGGGAGATTTTGAAAAGAGATTTTTACGAAAGATGAAAAGTGCAACGATGCAATACAAGTCTTGGCGACTTCTTTGTTTCAAGTCTTAGCGTGAAATTATTTTGAAAGCAAAAAAGTTGACCTTTTCACGAACGAACAAATTTAAAAGTATAACGCAAAGGCGTATCTATCTCCAAAGTACCGGCAGTTACGATATATGTGGAAGCCCCACAGGGCGCGGAAGATGACAAACTACAGGCATTCAACATGGTAAAGAGCATACTTCCCCACATATCTTCGGAAACACTGGTGGCGGTATACGAATTAAAGATGACCAGGTCGCCCGGTTTTACGCTGTAAGTCCCACCGGAAATTGAGTTTACCAGCGTATGCCCGGAAAATTTGCCTGAGGACAAAGTGAGTGCCGGGTCATTACCGCTGCTGGCAGGTGGAATAAATGTTTTGTTGTCACTTTTATCATAGATCTCCACGAGTTGCCACGTGCCGTTTAAACCACCGTAGTTAGATTCTTTTTTGCAAGAAGCTGCGCCAAAGAATATTAACGCAAAGAGCAGAAAAATAGCCTGTTTCATTTTCGGTTGACAATCCTAATTTCATAATCGTTGCAGTGGGCAGGCAATTATTCTCAGGCAAAATTATTGGCCACCCGTTTCGCAGAATCTGCTTTCGGGAAAATGGGCTAAATTAGTTGAATACAGATTCTGACCAAGGCATTTTGACCTTTGCAGAATTGAAAAAAAACAGAAAAATTTTATTCACCACATATGTTTCATCACCCATGATCACATTAAACGTTAATCAAAAAAATTACCAGGTTGATGTAAGCCCTGACATGCCCTTGCTATGGGCGATCCGCGAAGCCATCGGCCTGACAGGAACCAAGTACGGGTGCGGCGTAGCCCAATGCGGTGCCTGCGTCGTGCACCTGGACGGAGAAGCCGTTAGGTCCTGCGTCACCAAAGTGAAAAGAGCAGCAGGTAAAAAAATTACCACCATCGAAGGATTGTCGAAAGACAATGACCATCCCCTGCAGTTAGCCTGGCAGGAAGTGCATGTACCGCAATGCGGCTATTGCCATTCCGGGCAGATCATGTCGGCGGCAGTATTGCTGAAAGAAAATTCCGATCCCACAGACGAGGACATTGATGATGCGATGGCCGGCAACCTTTGCCGCTGCGGTACTTATCTGCGAATCCGCAAAGCCATACACCTGGCGGCAGCAATGCAGCGTACGGGTAAAAGGATGTCAAAAACAGCATAAGAACGACAGCCGAAATTTTAATTGTAATAAATTATTTCTCCAATGGAACAAAACCCGGTAAAACAAAAGAAACGTTTCCTGGTCCCGGTGAAAACTACGGCAGTGATGGTGCTCATTCTTGCGACCCTCGGCGTGGCGACTTCCGCTACGATAGAAAGAGATGACGTTGTAAATCATCATTCGAAGATGGCCACGGCCCCGGTACCCAACGCTGACAGTGTGGAATCGGTTCAGGCTTTTATGAAAGTGTATGAGGTGCTTATGAGCCCGCGGTGTATGAACTGTCACCCGTCAGGTGATATTCCTTTGCAGGGTGATGATAGTCATTTACACGCGATGTCGCCTAAACGCGGACGGACAGGCAAAGGCGTGTATGCCATGAAATGTTCCAACTGTCACCAGCCGGAAAATACGCCGGGGCTGCATACACCACCGGGCCACCCCGAATGGCACTTGCCACCAGCAAATATGAAAATGGTCTTCCAGGGCAAGAGTGCGCATGAGCTGGCAATGCAACTCCTGGATCCAAAACAAAATGGCAAAAAAGACAAGAAGGCCCTCCTGGAACATGCTTCCGACGGACTGGTAAAAGCAGGCTGGAACCCGGGTGAAGGGCGCACACTGCCGCCGATGGCTTACGAAGATTTCAAAAAAGCCTGGATCACCTGGATTGGGAAAGGCGCTTACGTGCCGGCGAAATAGTTTACCGTGCCAGCGGTTTTAGTAAACGCTTAGGCATTTTCGCTTAGGAAGCATTTCGGTAAAGGCTTAATTGAAACATGTTATTAAACACCGTAGAATACAAGATGCCACGCATTACAGACATACCTCCTATTGATGTCTTCATTATGGAAAACGATGCCGATGCCTTTGGTATGAGCGAGACGGGCTTACTTGCTTTTTCTCCTGCATTAGCCAATGCGATTGTTGATTTGACGGGTAGGAGGATTAGGAAATTGCCGGTTGGATTGGAGGGAGGTGTAGTAGGTTAATATGCCTGAGTTAATACCTTGCTTTCACTTCGCTTTTAACTTGACTCCAAGGTCTTTAATCAATTTATTGCTAGAAACCAATTTTGCATTCAGTTCAACCATTTCTTTTTTTAACTGCTC